>JAZRPT010000121.1:0-1966 GCA_045649385.1 Faecalimonas sp.
TGTATGCTTTGGCGGTTGCAAGCAACACGCTACTCACAAATTTTTCTACACTCCACAGTCGTAAATTCCCGAAATAGCCTTCGGTACATACTTACGCTTGCGTTTCATTATGCAACTTCGTAAGTCTCGGCATCTCTTAAATTAAGACTTGCATGGAAATCCCTGTCCTCTACATAGCCACAGTCACATCTGTAAATTCTGTCAGAAAGCTTTAAATCTTTCTTAATTTTTCCACAGCAGTGACACATCTTGGAAGATGGATAAAACCTGCCAACAATTCTTAATTCAATACCATTATCATCACATTTGGCTTTAAGCTTTGTTCTAAATTTAGAAAACTTCTGTGATGCAACAGCTTTTGAAAGATGTCTGTTCTTCATCATACCTGATACATTCAAATCCTCAATCGTTATATAAGACGGCTTGGTTTTCACTATCTCAGCGATTGTCTTATTGATGTAATCTGTACGGATATTATCTATCCTGTGATGAAGCTTCTGTACTTTAAGCTTCTGTTTTTGTATATTCTTTTGAGTGGCCTCTCCTTTCTTTAAATTTTCATATTTACGTGAGAGACATCTCTGTTCTCTGCGTAACTGTTTTTCCAGTTTCTTTAATCCTGCTGATTTGTTGATGTTTTTATAGGTTTTTCCATTAGAAACAATCGCAAGTTCTTTCAGCCCCAAGTCTATTCCGATACCATCATTACCGTTATTGGCAATCTGTGTATCGGGTATTTCTACAAGAACGGAAACATAATATCTGCCTGCTTTTACAGATACCGTTCCGCTTTTAATGTTCCATCCGTCTTTGGTAGTTGGAATATAACCTTTTTCTTTAAGCCTTACCCAGCCCAGAGTTGGAATACGGATTCTATGTCTTTCACACTTACAATCTTTTGGATTATTCTTAACGAAATACATCTTCACATCTGATTTGTCTTTCTTTTTGAACTTTGGAAAACCACTCTGATGTTTGAAAAATTTTGTAAATGCGGTACAGCCATCCTCGATAGACTTTTTTACGGCTTTTGAATATACCTCTTTAATCCACGCTTTGTCAGGATTATTAGGGATGTAATCATTATTAAGCCAGACACTAAAACTTTTACCACTTACAAATCTTTCACCCTTATCATGAAGCTCTTTATTATGAGCAAGATAGAAATTATAAACATATCTGCAAGTGCCAATGGTTCTGTTAATCCTGTTCTTCTGTTCCGGAGTTGGATTTATTTCCGTCTTGAAGCTCTTTAGCACTTTCTTCATCCCCCTTTATTTGTTTAAGTGCCTTCCCTATCCCAACGTTGCAACGTTTTAACGGAAACACCCAATAAATCAGCAAAATCTTTAGGTTTGTAATTTGTGATATTTGATGTATTCATAATAATATACTCCTTTGAGTATATTTAAACACATTTAATCACATTTAGCAATGTATTTAATTACTTGAATCTTCCTCCTATTATCTCTTTTGCTTCTTCTAAGCGTTCTGAAAATTCTTTATAAAAAACACCTTCTGTGTAAGGTTTTCTGAAAAAAAGCTGCAGCACATACATCATCAATTGACGATGATAGTTCTCGTCTTCGATTTCTGCAAGCTTAGCCATACACCTTTTTTTGAAGTCATGCCACTGTACTAAAAACCTCTCATGCTCTCTAAATTCCGGTCGCTCCACCCATTTAGAAATCTTAACCTTAGTTTTAACCGGTGCAGGGCATGCCCCTTCCAGCACAAAATACTTAATCCCCTGTTCTGTATACTGCCTGCCCAATGGGAACAATCTGCAAATACTTGGGCGAAATGCATGAATACTGCATCTGCCTTCTGCATCTAAGGCATGACACCTTTCACCCTCTCCATTCATGGCCATGCCGGGCTGAATGAGACCATCCACCACCGAAAGCGCAAGCCAATCTTGAAACAAAGCATCCACCGGCATTTGTAATTTCACAGACAATATATG
>JAZRPT010000122.1:0-1552 GCA_045649385.1 Faecalimonas sp.
TTTCCTCCGGCAAACAGACGTTCGATGAGTTTCTTGCTGCACAACCGTTCGTCCTTATTGAGTGTATATCTTCTTTCTTCCATGATGATACGATATAAAAAAGAGGTTTTACAAGTACAAAGTTACAACTTTATGCTTATAAAACCTCCGAAGTATATGAACAATTTAATTATTCTTTGTTGTTCTCTGCGATAAATTTGTCCAATGCTGCCGTCATGGAAGGTGCTTCTACAGTTGGCGCTTCCAAATCAAGACGTAAACCTGCATCCTTTACAGCTTTAGCGGTAGCAGGACCGAAACAACCGATTGCAATGTCTTTTTGGTCAAATTCCGGGAAGTTCTTCAACAATGATTGAATACCTGCCGGGCTGAAGAATAACAACATGTCGTAATCGAACTTTTCTTCCGGAGTAAAGTCGTTACTAACGGTACGGTACATGACTGCTTCTGTGTGCTGAATCTTCTTAGCATCCAAAGCATTCTTGATTTCATCTGTATGTACGTCTGACATTGGTACGAAATATTTTTCCGTATTATGCTTGACGATAGAAGGAATCAAATCATTGAACTTTCCTGTTGCTCCGAAGAAAACTTTACGCTTGCGGTATTGTACATATTTTTGAATATACAATGCGATTTGTTCGGAAGTACAGAAATACTTCATTGTTTCAGGTATCGTTACACGAAGTTCTGCACATAACGTAAAGAAATGGTCGATGGCATGACGGGATGTGAAAACGATTGCCGTATGATCAAGAATTGACACTTTTTGTTGTCTGAATTCTTTGGCTGACAGACTTTCCACCTTAATAAAAGGCCGAAAATCAATTTCTACACCGTATTTCTCAGCAATATCGTAATAAGGAGACTTATCTGATGTCGGTTTTGGCTGAGAGACGAGAACTTTCTTTATTTTCAAGGCTCTAAATATTTAATATCAAATTGTTACTCACCAGTTCGATGCCTTTCCATATAATTAGGTCCGGCAAAATTTCAAGGGCACAAAAGTACAGAATTAAATGGAAAGCGCCATGAATCTTTTCAAAAAAGTTGCTAAAGCTTTTCCAAAACAAGGCAATTTTAGCAATTATTACCACAAATCCAATCAAATATAGATTGGTTGGTGACGAAATGTCTAGGTATACCACTAGCAGAACTAGGGGTAGTAATAAAATACCCAACCAAATGAATAAATTGAAAAATGACGTTGTCCAAGCGGAATTCTTGACTTTTTGAAAGAAGGTCCAGTTGACTATTCCATATAATGTCCATTTAATGAGCATATAGATAGGTATAATTCCGATGAGTCCACCCAAAAGGTGCATGTGTGGAATTTTTTCGAATAAGATAGGGACCTTTTCTGTGAAATAGCTGTATAGACAGAATCCTGTGATAATACATGCGTGGAATACGAGTAGGACAAAATATCTGATATCGATGACATTTGTTTCGTCAAACATGCTAGATCGTTCCCGATTAATGAATAGGAATTTCGCTTGTTGAAGTAAATATTTTTTTTCTTTAGAGAAAGCCAAAGAGACTATGAGTATAC
>JAZRPT010000123.1:0-13028 GCA_045649385.1 Faecalimonas sp.
TGAAATTGGACAAGATGTTCACTTAGTAGGTGGAAATCTTACAGAAGCAGTAGATGAAGGTGTTAGACGTGGTTACACAAATGGATACCTTCGTAAATCAGTAGTAGGAGACCCTGTACGTCGTGGAAACACAGGTGATAACACACCAGCAATGCTTTACACAGAAATCGTACCAGGTGATGAAATTAAAGTTACTGTTGGACCAAAAGGTTTCGGTAGCGAAAACATGAGCCAAATTCGTATGTTCAAGCCATCTGCAGGACTTCAGGGAATCAAAGATTTCATCCTTGAAGTAGTAGAAACAGCAGGTCCTAACCCATGCCCACCTATGGTTGTTGGTGTAGGTATCGGTGGAACATTTGATAAAGCGGCATTATTAGCAAAGAAAGCATTAATGAGACCGGTAGATTCAGAAAATCCGGACCCATACTATGCTGATTTGGAAAAAGAAATGCTTGAAAAGATTAACGAGTTAGGTATTGGACCACAAGGTTTCGGTGGAAAGACAACAGCAATTGGTCTTAACATTGAAACACTTCCAACTCACATCGCAGGTATGCCATGTGCTGTTAATATTAACTGCCACGTAACTCGTCATAAATCGGAGGTAATTTAGTATGGAAAGACGCATTACATTACCATTGACAGAAGAATTAGCAAAAACATTAAAAGCAGGAGATTCTGTATTAGTAACAGGAACTATCTACACATCACGTGACGCTGGTCACAAACGTATGTGTGAAGCTCTTGCAAGAGGGGAAGAACTTCCATTTGACCCACAAGATGCAACCATCTACTATGTAGGACCAACACCTGCAAAACCAGGTAAAGTAATCGGTTCTGCAGGCCCAACAACAAGTGGTCGTATGGATGCTTATGCACCAACTATGATGAGTGTTGGAGCAAGAGGTATGATTGGTAAGGGAGCACGTCTTCCGGAAGTAGTAGACGCTATGAAAAAATACTCGGGCGTATACTTCGGTGCAATCGGAGGAGCAGGTGCATTACTTGCAAAATGTATCAAGAGTGCAGAACTTATTGCATACGAAGATTTAGGAGCAGAAGCGCTTCGTAAATTGTATGTAGAGGATATGCCATTAGTAGTTATCATTGACAGCGAAGGAAATAACCTTTACGAAGATGGAAGAAATGCTTATTTGGCACAGAAATAAAGGGTGGTATCATGAAAACACAAGTAATTTGTTTTGCAAATAACAAAGGTGGGAGTGGTAAATCAACCACCTGTGCAAATGTAGGATATGGCTTAACGCAACTTGGCAAGAAAGTACTTTTGATTGATGGAGACATGCAATTGAATCTGTCTTTAACTTTCTTTTCGGATGATGAAGTGCTGGAATATGCACAGGGTACGGACAACTTGTATCATGCAATTCGTAATCAGAAGGATTTGAAGAATTATATTATACATACACCGTATGAGAATCTAGATATGATTCCTTCATCTACACTTATGAGTTCTATCGAATATGAGCTATTCACGAAGTGGCAGAGAGAGTTCATCCTAAAGAAATGCTTAAGCAGTATCGTGGAGTCGGAAGAGTATGATTACATCTTAATGGATGCACCACCGACCTTAGGCGGCTGGGTGATGAATATTCTCTGTGCATCAGATAAAGTGATTATTCCGGTTGAAGCAACTCCTTGGGGACTTTTCGGACTTGGAAACATGTTTGAATTCTTAGAACAAGTGAAACAGATGTCTCCAGATTTGGAAGTGCTGGGCACTGTAGTTACGAAGGTTGATACACGTAAGAATTATTTCAAACAGACCTTTGAAAGTCTTCGGGATTTGGAAGATATTCATGTGTTCGAAACATTTATCCGTGTGGATAGCAGTGTAGAATGGTCTCAGGATAACAATATGCCGATTATGGCGTATCGCAGAAGTTCTCGTAGTGCACAGGAATACATGGCACTCACAGAAGAGATTGTGAATCGAAAGTAGGAGTTTTATGAATGCTGAGATTTTAAAACAATTATCTGTGATTACGGAAGAAGAACAGAAAATCTTAGACGGGCAAAAGAATATCAACAAGACGATTTATACCAAGAAAAAAGAACTTGTGATTGACAGCGAGCATTTCTTGCAGAAAGGGAAACTCATCCAGGTGCGTACGCATACCAGATTTGTGCATTTCCCGAAACATCGCCACAATTACATCGAATTGATTTATATGTGTCAAGGTTCAACCACGCACATCATTGACGGAAATAAAGTTGTGCTTGAGGAAGGCGATTTACTGTTTTTGAATCAGAATGCAACACAGGAAATCTTGCCCGCCGGTGAAGACGATATTGCAATCAACTTTATTATTTTGCCACAGTTTTTTGATGTCGCGTTTGAAATGATTGGTGCAGACGAAAACCTTCTTAGAGACTTTCTGGTTGGTAGTCTTTGCGAGGATAGCAGAAGAACCTCTTATTTGTATTTCCATGTAGCAGACGTACTTCCGATACAGAACTTAATCGAAAATATGATTTGGTCATTGCATCATAATCAACTGAATAAGCGTAGTTGCAATCAACTCACAATGGGACTTTTGTTTTTGCATTTAATCAATCATATTGAAAAAGTGGAAACCGGTGGGAAAGCATATCATCAGGAGTTTGAGGTGACTGTTCTTAATTATGTGGAAACCAATTATAAGGACGGTAGCCTTGCAGAATTGGCAGAACTGATGGGCTATAATATCTACTGGCTGAGCCGAGAGATAAAGAAGCGAATCGGAAAGACTTACAAAGAACTAGTGCAGACCAAGCGAATGAATCAGGCAGCCTATATGCTGGCAAACAGCCGAATGTCGGTTGCAGAGATTATTCAGATGATAGGGTATGATAACACCAGTTATTTTCACAGAAAATTTAAGGAGAGATACGGTGTTTCGCCGAAGGAATATCGTAACAGAATATAACACGACAAATTAGGACGTTATTTTTAATAAATAACGTCCTTTTTTATACAAAAAAAGACGGTTATAATATATAATAGATTAAAAAAAGAGCGAGGTAATGCAAATGGGAAAATACTATTTAGCAATTGACATCGGGGCATCCAGTGGACGTCATATTATTGCAGAAATCGTAGACGGTAAAATTGTATTAGAAGAAGTTTATCGTTTCTGGAATGGAATGGATGATGTGGACGGTTCGCTTTGCTGGGATGTAGACAGACTGTTTGGAGAGATTGTAACAGGTCTCAAGAAATGTAAGGAAATCGGAAAAATCCCTTCTTACATGGGTATTGACACATGGGGTGTTGACTATGTGCTTCTTGACAAGGATGACAAGATTCTTGGAAAGACATATGGATACCGCGACAGCCGCAACAACGGAATGGATGAGAAAGTATACGAAATCATTCCTGAAAAAGAACTTTATCGAAGAACCGGTATTCAAAAAGCAATCTTTAACACCATTTATCAATTAATGGCTGTAAAACAGAACAATCCGGAACATATGGAAGCAGCAGAGACATTACTTTTTATTCCTGATTACTTCAATTACAAGTTAACGGGAGCAAAGGTGAATGAATACACAGAGGCTTCCACAGGACAACTCTTAAATCCTGTGACAAAGGATTGGGATTATGAACTGATTGACATGTTGGGTTATAACAGAAAGATGTTCTGCGAAATTACAAAACCGGGTGCAAAGGTTGGTAACTTTACAAAAGAAGTCCAAGAAGAAGTTGGATTTGACTGTGAAGTAATCTTACCGGCAACACATGACACGGGCTCAGCTGTGCTTGCAGTTCCGACAAACGATGACAATGGAATTTACATAAGTTCAGGTACATGGTCACTTCTAGGAGTGGAGAAAATGGAAGCTGACTGCTCACTTAAGAGTATGGAAGAGAACTTCACAAATGAAGGCGGTTACGACTATCGTTTCCGTTACCTAAAGAACATCATGGGTCTTTGGATGGTTCAATCTGTAAAGAAAGAATTTACAGAAGATTTATCCTTTGCACAAATCTGTGAAATGGCTTCAAAAGAAACAATCACATCTATTGTGGATTGTTATGATGACTGCTTCTTGGCACCAAAGAGCATGATTAAGGCAGTACAAGACTACTGTGCAAGCAGCAATCAACAGGTTCCTGAAAGCGTTGGTGAAATTGCATCTGTTATTTATAACAGTCTTGCAAAATGTTATGCAGATACCATTGAAGGCTTGGAGAGAGCAACAGGAAAAACTTATGACAGAATTCATGTAGTAGGTGGCGGCGCAAACGCAGGCTACTTGAATGAACTGACTGCAAAATACTGTAAGAAACCGGTACATGCGGGTCCAACAGAAGCAACAGCACTTGGAAATCTTGCAGTACAGATGATGTATTCAGGAGAGCTTGGCGGTCTTGTAGAAGCAAGAGAGTGTATCCGCGATTCCTTTGATATTAAGGTATACGAAGTATAAAACTACAAATAAAAACATTTAAAAGGAGAATGAAACAATGACAAGATATGAATCAGCAAAAGAGATTTACGCAAAATATGGCGTAGATACAGACGCAGCAATTGCAAAATGTAAAGAAATCCCTGTGTCATTACACTGCTGGCAAGGCGATGACGTTATCGGTTTTGACCATGACGGAGGCCTTACAGGTGGTATCCAGACAACAGGTAACTATCCAGGAAAAGCAAGAACACCGGAAGAATTGTTAGCAGATATGGATAAAGCAATGAGCTTAATGCCAGGTGCAAAGAAAATTAACGTACATGCTTGCTATGCAATCTTCGAAGATGGTGAATTTGCAGACCGTGATGCATTAGAACCAAAGCATTTCCAAAAATGGGTTGACTTTGCGAAAGAAAGAGGAATGGGACTTGACTTCAACCCAACCTTCTTCTCTCATCCAAAGGTAAAAGATGGTTTAACACTTTCAAGCCCTGATGAAGAGACAAGAAAGTTCTGGATTGAACATGGTAAAGCTTGTATCCGTATTGCTACATATTTTGCAGAAGAAACAGGTTTCCCATGTGTTATGAACATTTGGACAGGTGACGGATTCAAGGATGTTCCAGCTGACCGTATGGGACCAAGAATGCGTTATAAAGAATCCATTGATGCAATCCTAGCTGAACCGTTTGATTTTGCAAAAGTAAAACCATGTGTGGAATCGAAAGTGTTTGGTATCGGTGTAGAAGCATTTACAGCGGGTTCTGCAGAATTTACACTTAGCTATGCAGCAGCGAATAAAGACAAATGTTTACCGCTGATGGATAACGGACACTATCACCCAACAGAAGTAGTATCAGACAAGATTCCGGCATTACTTTGCTTCTTCCCTGAAGTAGCACTTCATGTAACACGTGGAATCCGTTGGGATTCAGACCATGTAGTAGTATTAGATGATGAAACAAAAGAAATTGCACAGGAAATCGTTCGTTGTGATGCGATTGACCGCGTAGATATCGCATTAGACTTCTTTGATGCATCAATCAACCGTATCTCTGCATGGGTAACTGGATTTAGAAGTATGCAAAAGGCACTCTTAAATGCACTTTGTACTCCAAGTGCTTACTTAAAAGAGTTACAAGATACAAACCAATTCTCACGTAAAATGGTTGCAATGGAAGACTGCAAGATGCTTCCAATCGGTGATGTTTGGGCTGAATACTGTAGACAATGCGGTGTTGCAGCTGACAACTACTATGATGAGATTGAAAAATATGAAAATGAAGTACTTTTAAAGAGAGTATAACAGTAAAATGAACAAAGGCGTGCACAATTAAAACCAAGTGCACGCCATATTTTTGTGTAAAACATCAAAAACAACATAAAAACAACATAAAAACCACATGAAACCAAAATAAAAACCACAAATAATTGAAAATAAAAGTGTTGAATTTGTTGTGGTTGTATGATAGAATATGTTTGTTAAAGACTGTCAGTAGACATCCGTAAAGGAGTTATAAGAACATGAAGAGATCAAAACGTATTGAAATACTTGATAAAAGACCGGTAAATCTGGATGGTTATATTAACGAATGGCCGGAGATGGGATTTGTGGCAATGAAGAGTCCATATGACCCTACACCGTCTGTGAAAGTAGAGAATGGTAAGATTGTGGAATTGGACGGTAAGAAAAGAGAAGACTTTGATTTTATTGACCAATTTATTGCGGACTATGCAATTAATATAAATCGCACTGAAAAGTCAATGGCTGTGCCAGCCCTTGATATTGCCAGAATGATTGTAGATATACATGTATCAAGAAAAGAGATTTTAGAGCTTGTTTCGGGTATTACACCTGCTCGTATGGCAGAAGTGATGAATTATCTGAATGTGGTAGAGTTGATGATGGGTATGCAGAAGATGCGTGCAAGAAAGACTCCAGGTAATCAGGCTCATATTACAAACTTAAAAGATGACCCTGTTCAGTTGGCAGCAGATGCAGCAGAAGGCGCTCTTCGTGGCTTTGCAGAAGAAGAAACCACCATGGGTGTTGCAAGATATGCACCACTTAGTGCAATGGCGATTTTGATTGGTTCGCAGATAGGACGTCCGGGAGTGCTGACACAATGTTCGGCAGAAGAAGCTACGGAACTAGAACTTGGTATTCGTGGTCTTACTACATACGCAGAGACCCTTTCTGTATATGGAACAGAAAAGGTATTTATTGATGGAGATGACACTCCATATTCGAAAGCATTTTTGAACTCAGCTTATGCATCCAGAGGATTAAAGGTTCGTTTTACATCTGGTGCGGGTTCAGAAGTTTTAATGGGAAATAGTGAAAAGAAATCTATGCTTTATCTGGAGTGTAGATGTTTATATGCAACAAAGGGTGCAGGAAGTCAGGGTATCCAGAACGGTTCCGTAAGTTGTATCGGTGTACCTGGGGCTGTACCTGGAGGTATTCGTGAAGTTATTGCAGAAAACTTAGTAGCTGCGCTTCTTGGATTAGAATGTGCATCTTCTAATGACCAGAGTTTTTCAAATTCTGATATGAGACGTACAGCAAGAACCATGTTGCAGTTCTTACCGGGAACCGATTTTATTTTCTCCGGTTATGCAGCAGAGCCGAACTATGACAATATGTTCGCAGGTTCCAACTTCGACGCAGAAGATTTTGATGATTATAACGTATTGCAGAGAGATATGCAGGTAGATGGTGGACTTCGTCCGGTAACAGAGGAAGAAGTTCTGCAAGTTAGAAATAAAGCTGCAAAGGCAGTTCAAGCTGTGTTCAGACAATTAGGGTTATCACCGATTTCGGATGAGCAGGTAGAGGCTGTAACTTATGCACATGGAAGTAAGGATACACTTCCAAGAGATGTAACCGCAGACCTTATGGCAGCGGAGGATGTACTTAAGAGAGGAATTACCGGAGTTGACGTGGTAAGAGCGTTGGCAGAGAGTGGTTATCAAGATGTTGCTGAGAGTGTTCTTAACATGCTTAAGCAAAGAGTGGTCGGTGATTATATGCAAACTGCCGCTATTTTGGACAAAGATTTCCATGTATTATCAGGAGTAAATACACCGAACGATTATATGGGACCTGGAACAGGGTACCGTGTAGAAGGAAAGCGTTGGGAAGAAATCAAAAAGATTCCTCATCTGATTGACCCGAAAGACATTTAGGAGGAAGAAGACATGCAGATGAATGAAGAATTGATTAAAAAGATTGTCGATGCTGTCATGGAGCAAATCGGACAGTTAGATAATAAAAAGGAAACAAAGCCTGCTGCAGTTTCTTCTTTAGCAGGAAAAGACCGTATTAACGAAGTGAAGACAGATTATTCCTCTTACCCAAGAGCGAAAAAAGGAACAGACCCGAAAGAGATTGTTATCGGTGTTGGGGCTGCTTTCCAGAAAGAAATTAAAAGAACCATTTGTGACATTCCTCTTGATGAAGTGCTTCGCAATGTGAAGGCTGGCATTGAAGAAGAAGGAATGAATGCAAGAGTTGTAAAGATTCTGGATACATCCGATGTGTGCTTTATGGCATTGGAGGCGGCAAAATTATCCGGTTCAGGAATCGGGGTTGGTATTCAATCAAAAGGAACTACCGTGATTCATCAGAAGGATCTATATCCGCTTTCTAACCTGGAGTTATTCCCACAAGCACCGCTTATGACGTTGGAGACCTATCGTCAGATTGGTAAGAATGCTGCGAAGTATGTAAAAGGGGAACAGGTTGTACCGGTTCCATGTACCAACGATCCAATGTCCAGACCAAGATACCAGGTAAAAGCAGCGCTTATGCATATTGCGGAAACAGAGCAGCTTGACCCGGCAGTTGGAGCAATCGAATGGGAGGGCAAATAGATGAGATATCCGTTAGGTGAATTAGAAAAAGAGCAAATTCGCTCGAAAACAGGAAAAAAATTGACAGAGATTACATTGGATGAAGTGATGAAAGGTCACATTTCTTCTGATGATATTAAGATTTCCAAAGAGATGTTAAAGGCTCAGGGTCAGGTAGCGAAAGAAACAGGCAATGACCCGATGGAAAAGAATTTCGAACGTGCTGCTGAATTAGTAGATGTACCGGATGATGTCATTCTTAAAATGTATGACAAACTTCGTCCGAATCGTTCTACGAAATTAGAGTTGGTTCAGATGGCACAGGAACTGATTGAAAAATACAATGCAAAAAACTGCGCAAGACTTGTAATGGAAGCTGCAGAGGTGTATGAGAAAAGAGGTATTTTGCTTTGAAATTGATTGCAGGAGTAGATATAGGGAATTCCACAACGGAAGTGTGTATCGGTCAAATCGATGAGACACAGAAACTTACATTTGTGTCAAGCACTTCATGCCCTACAACCGGTACAAAAGGAACGGTTGCTAATACCCATGCAATTAAATCGGCTTTAAAGGCCGCAATGAGCAAGATAGGAAAAGAAATCAGTGACCTTTCACTGATACGATTGAATGAGGCGGCACCGGTTATCGGTGACACCGCAATGGAAACGTTAACAGAGACAATTATTACGGATTCTTCTATGATCGGGCACAACCCGTCCACACCGGCAGGTGTTGGTCAAGCGGTTGGCGAGATTTTGAGATTGGATGAACAAAAGAAAGCAGAAGCCGGCAAAGCATACATTATTGCTGTTCCAAAAGAATATCCTTATGAGGCTGTTGCGGAGATTACCAACCGCATTGCTGAAAAAGTGGATGTGGTGGGAATGATTTTGCAGGCAGATGAAGCGGTGCTGGTTGAAAATCGCTTAAATAAGAAGATTCCAATCGTGGATGAAGTGGCAAGAATCGATAAGCTTCCGGGTGGAGTGCTTGCAGCCATTGAGGTTGCACCACCGGGACAGACCGTTCGTATGCTTTCTAATCCGTATGGGATTGCTACTTTGTTGAATTTGAATTCAGAAGAAACTCGTATGATTACTCCAATTGCCAAGAGTTTAATTGGAAAGAGAAGTGCGGTTGTCTTAAAAACACCGGGCGGAAATGTAAAGGAAAATGTATTGCCCGCCGGTGAGATTTATTTAAAAGCAGAAAAGGAAGCGAACATAAATATTGATGAAGGTGCTGTGAAAATCATGGAAGCTGTTTCAGAAGCAGGAACCATCTATGATGTCATTGGTCAGCCGGATACCAATGTGGGAAATATGTTTGCCAAAATTAGAACCGGCATGAAGACCGTGAATGAGACTACAGAAGAGGTGCATATTACTGATATTTTAGCTGTAGATACCATGGCGCCGGTGTTAATATCAGGAGCGTTGGCAGGGGAAACTTGTTTGGAAAAAGCAGTTGGTATTGCGGCTATGGTTCGTACCCAACAGCTTCCAATGCAGAAGATCGCTGAGCGCCTGAAAGCAGATTTGGGTGTTAATGTAGTGGTAGCCGGTGTGGAAGCCGTGATGGCAAGCCTTGGTGCACTGACAACTCCGGGTGTGGCTGTTCCACTTGCAATTCTGGATATGGGTGGAGGTTCTACAGATGCGGCACTTATTTCCAAAGACGGACGAGTGGCGATTACACATCAGGCTGGAGCAGGGGAACTGGTATCCATGTTGATTCAAACAGAACTTGGTTTGTCTGACCGCCATGTGGCTGAACAGATTAAGAAATATCCCCTTGCAAAGGTAGAAAGTCTTTTCCATATGCGTATGGAAAATGGACAGATTACATTTGTAGAGGATTCCATAGATCCAAGATTTTATGGCAGGGTTGTTATGCTGTCGGAGAGTGGACTGATTCGAATTGAAGAAGATATTCCGATGGAGAAAATCGTGCAGGTAAGACGAGAAGCAAAGCAAAAAGTATTTGTCACCAATGCAATTCGTGCCCTTCAAAAAGTGGCACCGGACAATGATTTGAAAAAGATACCAAATGTTGTTTTGGTCGGCGGTTCCGCAGAAGATTTTGAAATTCCTGAAATGTTAATGGAGGAGTTTGCAAACTATATGATTGTCTGTGGACGCGGTAATATACGTGGCAAAGAAGGACCGAGAAATGCGGTTGCAACAGGACTAGTTCTGTTGTCTTTGGATTAGGAGGGCAATATGGTAGTTAATAAACCTTCTATATACATATATGTAAACAATCCAAATGAAAATGTGCTACGGGAAATTTGTTCCGGAATTGAAGAAGAAGGAGTTTTTTACGAAATTATTGAGCGTGAAGAACAGGACTTGAATACGCTTACATGGATGGCAGCAAACGATTCCATGCTAGGTTCCGGAATTGGAATGAAAGAAAACAGCGCTGCATTTATCATTCGAGGATTGACCATGGGGAAGAATCTTTCCTATTATGTGTATCCTTCAAATGAAGAAAGCAGAATATTAGGCATGAACAGTGCCAGAGCAATTAAGAAGCAAGCATTTAAAATGATGTAACTGTTCAGAGCCAAGAAAAATTTAGTTACAAAACATTAAAAAAGGAGGTCCGTATGAAGCTTTATACAAAACAAGGCGACAGTGGTATGACGTCGCTCATGAATGGAATAAAGGTAGCTAAGCATGACGATCGTATGGAACTGTTGGGGACTATCGATGAACTGAGCAGTCATATCGGACTGGCGAAGGTCATTGCAGAGCCTGAAATCAAAGACAGACTTTCCAAGATTCAAGGGGAACTGATACAGATGATGGCAAAGATTGCAGACCCGCATAATTCCAATTATTCTTTTTCAGACGAACAGATTTGTTACTTGGAACGTGCAATTGATCAATTAGAGCAGGCATTTCCGAGAAGAAAAGAATTTGTGCTATATGGCGGCTGTGAACTTTCAGCTCGTCTGGATGTAGCAAGAACCATAGCGCGTCGCGCTGAAAGACGATTCTTTAAAGTGAGCAAGGCTTACAACACGGATGCAAAAGCACTAAAATATATGAATCGATTATCAGATTACCTTTATATAGAAGCAAGACATGCTGATTATTGGAAAAACCAATAAAAACAACATCTATAAATATTGACTCATGTGGTTTTATGTGTTAATATTTCAATAGAACAAGCAAAAAAACAACAAAAAACAACAAAAAACTTAAGGAGGAATTCGAAAATGGCAATGAACGAGTTCGAAATCAAAAAATTGATGTGTGACATCGGCCGTAGAGTATACGACAGAGGTATGGTAGCTGCGAACGATGGAAACTTCTCAGTGAAACTGAATGACAATGAATTTTTATGTACACCTACAGGTGTTAGTAAAGGATTTATGACACCAGAATATATCTGTAAAGTAGATGCTAAAGGTAATGTAATTCAAGCAAATGGTAAATTTAGACCATCTTCAGAAATCAAAATGCATATGCGTGTATACGAAAAAAGACCTGACGTAGGTGCTGTAGTTCATGCTCATCCAAGCTATGCTACATCATTTGCAATTGCAGGTATTCCACTTACACAACCAATTATGCCTGAAGCAGTTATCGCACTTGGATGTGTTCCGATAGCAAAATATGGTACACCTTCTACAATGGAAATTCCGGATGCAGTAGAAGAATACTTACCATACTTTGATCAAGTATTGTTAGAGAGCCATGGTGCTTTAACATGGGGACCAGACCTCTTAAATGCATACTATAAAATGGAATCTTTGGAATTCTATGCTGAGTTATTATACAAATCAAGACAACTTGGCGGACCAAAAGAATTCACTCCAGATCAAGTGGAAAGATTATATGAAATCAGAAGACAAATGGGTATCCCAGGAAAACATCCTGCAAACCTTTGTCCAAATGCAAAAGCTGGTAAACCAAGCTGTCATAGCTGTGGCGGTTCATGCACATGCGGCGGAGAAGGAAAAGCAGATGCTGATTTGGTTTCTTCTATTACAAAGAAGGTTATGGAGCAATTAGGACTCTAAGAAAGGACATGCTATGAACGAACAGATGATTTCAAAAGCGGTAGAGCAAGTGCTGCGCGAGATGAACTCTGGACATGGCGCCTCTCATGAGTGTAAATGTAAGAAACACAAGATGTCGTTATCCATAGCAAAAGCTTTGATTGAAAAAGTAGAGCAGAAAGCCAAAGAGGTCGGTGTAAATGTAGTGATTGCAGTATCCGACCAAGCAGGAAGAATTGTAGCAGTCCATAGTATGGATGATGCATACATAGCAAGTTATGACATTGCGGTAAATAAAACATTTACTGCAGCAGGATTTAAAATGTCCACAGCAGAACTTGCAAAGTTAGCTCAGCCGGGACAGCCTTTATATGGTATTCAACATACAAATGAAGGAAAAATTGTTATCTTCGGCGGAGGCGAACCACTAGAAGTGGAAGGAAAAATCATCGGAGCTTTAGGAGTAAGCGGTGGATCTGCAGAGCAAGATATTACCCTTGCTACTTATGGTAAAGAGGTGTTAAAGGAGGTAATTCGTGGCTGTTAGTGAACAAATGGTTCAAGACATCGTGAAGGAAGTAATGGCAAAACTTCAGCTAAATGAAGAAACCACTACACAAAGAGGCGTATTTGCTGATATGAACGAGGCCATTGCTGCAGCGAAAAAAGCGCAGAAGGTTATACATAGAATGTCAATGGACCAAAGAGAACAAATCATCTCCAACATTCGTAAGAAGAC
>JAZRPT010000124.1:0-3365 GCA_045649385.1 Faecalimonas sp.
CATGTACTTATAAATACGCTCACTAATCAGCATTTTTGGTTCCTCTCTTCAGAAAAATTTACCATGCAGATAGTATAGCACAGATTTTGGAGAAATGCTACTTGTTAAAAATTACCCCTTTTTATCGCATCTTTTCCAAACTTTTTCCGAATCTCATCCATCGTCTTGTCGAGCTTTGCATGTTTCTCATTTCTCCTTGACACACTCTTTGTATATGTGCTCCTGTTTGCACTCACAAGCTCCTGCTGATAATCGAAAATACTCATCTGCTCCGGTGCTTTTTCATCCACTAACTTTGATGTTCGTATTCCAAGCAAACGTATCGGCTCTCCAGACCACAATTCACCAAAAAGTTCACACGCATTTTCATAAATAACCTGACCATTACTGGTTGCCTTCAATAACTGCTTCTGATGGGAGACACTTTGAAAGGTGTGATATTTAATCTCCACGCTTACCATCTGTGCCCGCTGGCCTTCCCCGCGCAATCGTTCTGCCACCTTTTCTGCCAGTTTCATAAGAATTGGCCTTGCCTCCTCCTCACTGGTTGCATCCTTTGGAAGTGTGGTAGAATTCCCAATCCCTTTATTCTCTATATGATCACGAACAACCTTGTTCCCACCTTTTCCATTTGCAAACTCCCACAAGGTTCTTCCATGACTTTTTAAATGTAACTCTAGCAAATCCGGATTCGCTTTTGCCAATTCACCTATGGTACGTATCTCTAATTTTTGCAAGACCTCCACGCTGGAACGCCCTGCCATATATAACTCCGACACAGGCAATGGCCACATTTTCACCGGAATCTCTTCCGGCCACAGTGTATGCACTTTGTTGGGCTTTTGAAAATCCGATGCCATCTTTGCCAATAAGCGATTGCTTGAAATTCCGACATTCACTGTAAAACCGAATGTTTCATATACCGCATCTTTGATTTCCTTTGCAGCCACAAAGGGCGATGAAAATTTGTGTGCAATTCCGGTGAAATCCATAAAGCATTCATCCACACTGACCTGCTCGATATCCGGGGTGTAACTTTTCAAAAACTCCATCAACCTTGCACTATATTCGTTGTACATTCTATGATTTGGCGGAAACATTTGAAGATCCGGACATTTTCGCAGCGCATTTACGATCGGTTCCCCTGTTACTACTCCGCACTTTTTCGCTGAGACAGACTTAGCCAACACAATCCCGTGACGAGCTTTTTGGTCGCCACCAATAATCGCCGGAATTTCTCTGATATCCAGTTCGAAACCATTTTTCAATTGTTCTACTGCTGTCCAACTAAGAAAAGCAGAATTGACATCGATATGGAAAATTATCTGACTCATGCTGACCTCCCTCTCTTTACTCTTTCTATATTCTAACATTTCTGATATAATTAATAAAGCATTTTAAAAAGAAGACTAGGAGACATGACATTATGAAAAAAATATTGAATATCCTTCCGGGTTTTTTCATCTCACTATGTATTGCATTTGTAGCACAATGGATTGAAAGCCTGTTGCCGATTCATTTAATTGGCAGTTCTGTAATTGCTTTATTTATCGGTATGATTATTAACAACTTCTGGAAACCGGCGTTTCTTACATCAGGCCTAAAATTCACTTCCAAAAAAGTGTTGAAGTTTGCCATCATCTTACTTGGTGCATCTTTAAGCATCGGTACGATTTTAAATGTTGGCAAACTCTCTTTAGTTGTCATGATTTTCACACTACTTACTTGCTTTGGTGGTGGGTACTTTATAGGAAAGGCATTGGGACTAAACTGGAAGCTGTCAAACCTAATTTCTGCTGGAACCGGCATTTGCGGTGGGTCTGCGATTGCTGCTCTCTCTCAGGTGGTAGAAGCAGACGATAATGATGTTGCTTATGCCATGTCAGCTACTTTCTTGTTTGACATGGCAATGATTGTACTTTTCCCAATTATGGGACGTGCCATGAATTTATCGGATATGGCTTATGGCCTTTGGACAGGTACTGCGGTGAATGATACTTCCAGCGTTGTTGCCGCTGGTTTTGCATATAGTGAAGCGGCTGGGGATTTTGCCACCATGGTAAAATTAACACGTACACTGTCCATCATTCCGGTAGTTGTGATTTTCGCAATCATTAACACCCGTTTGAAACAAAAAGAACTTGGCGGTACAGATAAATTAAGTGCAAAAAGTAAGATTAACTTTACTTCCCTATTTCCATGGTTCATCCTTGGTTTCCTTGCACTTGCAGTTATTAATAGTTTCGGAGTTATTCCTTCCGCTGTTTCAGCAGGTGCAAAAACTTTAAGCAAATTCCTTATGGTTTCTGCTCTCGCAGCAATTGGACTAAACACCAGTTTTAAACAAATGAGTAGATCCGGTCCAATGCCAATGCTTCACGGATTTATTATTTCGGCACTTGTAGTAATCGTTGCCATTGCAGTGGAATTCTGCATGGGTATTGTATAAAAACACAGGGATTAGTACTTTTGAAGTCCTAATCCCTTTTTATGTCATATCGAATTAACTATTCCTTCACTCTGGCACTTAAATGTCCATCCACCACATCAATCACAATTATATCTCCTCGGCCAACATTTCCTTCCAGGAGAAGTCTTGCCGCCAAAGTCTCCACATGTTTTTGCAGATATCTTTTCAGTGGCCTCGCCCCATACATTGGCTCATAGCCACCTTCTACGACAAAGTCTTTTGCCGCATCAGTCAGTTCTATAGACACCTCTCGTTCCACCAGACGCTTATTCACATCACGTACCAGCAATTCGATAATCTGTCCAACATCTGCTCTGCTAAGTGGTTTGAACATAATCGTTTCATCCAAACGATTTAAGAACTCCGGTCTGAAATGCGCACGTAATTCATTCATGACCATGTTTTCAGCTTCTGAACTGATTTCTCCATTAGCATCGATTCCCTCCAGCAGATAAGCAGAACCAATGTTAGAAGTCATAATGAGTATTGTATTTTTAAAATCTACCGTGCGACCTTGTGAATCTGTAATACGACCATCATCCAATACCTGTAATAATACGTTAAATACATCCGGATGGGCTTTCTCTACCTCATCAAAAAGCACGACTGAATATGGTTTTCTACGAACTGCTTCCGTTAGCTGTCCACCTTCATCATAACCCACATATCCCGGAGGTGCTCCAATGAGACGAGATACAGAATATTTCTCCATATATTCACTCATGTCGATGCGAACCATATTGCTTTCGTCATCGAATAGACTTTCCGCCAAGGCTTTGGCAAGTTCTGTCTTACCTACGCCGGTAGGTCCAAGGAACAAGAATGAACCAATCGGTTTGCTTGGGTCTTTGATGCCCGCTTTGGAACGGATAATTGCCTCTGTTACCTTTGTTAC
>JAZRPT010000125.1:0-19206 GCA_045649385.1 Faecalimonas sp.
ACCAAGTTCACTTTCTTGTCCTACTTCATAACCAACTAAATCAGTCTTTGTTTCTTCTACAAATAATTCTTCGTAAGAAGGGTTGTATACGATTTCAGTAGTACCAGTAATTCCATACTTTTCTAAATTGATTGTTGACATCTGTTGTTTACCTCTTTCTTCTTATTTATTAATTTTATGTAACTATTCAGATCCAACCTCGAAAACACGTTGTGTTTGCTCTGAACAGTTACATATTATACAAGATACAGGTTATCTCGTCAATATCTTGTTTGCTAACTTTGTTAAGTTTTTAACCTTTTATTTATCTTTTTAATATGTTTTTTACGGTTTCTTCCATTTTGTCTGCATCACATTCCAATGTATGAAGGATTTTTGCATCTCGAATCTCTTCTACTGCATTCGGAATATCCACATTTGAAATCACTTCTAATGTATCAATTAAATCGAATTCATCCATCATGTCATAGTTCGCATCGATTGCTGTCATAACGCTTCTTGAGAACTTATATGGGCTTGCAGTTGATGCAATCACGGTCTTGCGGTCATCGCCACTTTCTTGTCTGTATTTCTCATATACAGAAGCTGCAACCGCTGTGTGTGTGTCTATCACATACCCTGTCTTCTTGTATGTATCTGAAATCTTTTCCTTTACTTCTGCTTCTGTTGCATAACCTGCTGCAAAATCAGAAAGATTTGCCTTCATATCTTCAGACAATTCATAAACACCTTTTTCTTTCAAGGCCTTCATAAGTTCGCTGTTCTTTTCTGCATCGCATCCTGCAATCATGTAAACCAAACGCTCTAAGTTGCTTGAGATCAAAATATCCATAGATGGTGAAATCGTAAGAATAAATTCTCGATTTCTGTCATACACACCTGTCTCAAAGAAATCAAACAATACTTTGTTGTCGTTGGAAGCACAGATAAGTTTGCTGATCGGAACTCCCATGTGTTTTGCAAAATATGCAGCAAGAATATTTCCAAAATTACCGGTTGGAACAACTACGTTAATTTCTTCTCCTGCTGTAATTTCTTCGTTCTGCAACAATTTTGCATAAGCATATACATAATAAACAATCTGCGGCACCAAACGTCCAATGTTGATAGAATTTGCAGATGAGAACTGGTATCCTGCCTCATCCATTTCCTTTGCAAGCTCCTTGTTCTCGAAAATGGCTTTTACACCACTTTGTGCACAGTCAAAATTTCCATGAATGGCAACAACAGATGTGTTGGCACCTTTTTGTGTCACCATCTGAAGTTCTTGCACCTTACTTACACCATTCTTTGGATAGAACACAATAATCTTTGTTCCTTCCACGTCTGCAAAACCTGCAAGGGCAGCTTTTCCGGTATCTCCGGAAGTTGCTGTTAAAATTACAATTTCATTCTTAACATTGTTCTTCTTTGCAGAGGTTGTAAGTAAATGTGGCAAAATAGAAAGTGCCATGTCCTTAAATGCAATGGTTGCACCGTGGAAAAGTTCTAAATAATAAGTATCTTCTACTTTCGCAAGAGGTGCAATTTCCTCTGTGTCAAATTTCGAATCATATGCTTTCGCAATGCAATTCTTCAGTTCTTCTTCTGTAAAGTCTGTAAGGAATTGCTTCATAACTGCATAAGCAGTTTCCTGATAAGACATGTCTTTCAATTCGTCCAATGTCACATCCAGTTTTGGAATCATAACCGGAACATACAATCCCCCATCATCTGCAAGACCTTTCAAAATAGCTTCGGAAGCTGTCACTGTTTGTTCTGCACTTCTTGTACTTTTATATAGTAAGTTCATACTTGTATCCTTCCTATAATTAGTTTCTTTTATTATTTGTATAATTTACTAATCCGCCTGCAGCGATTAACTTCTGCATAAATTCCGGGAACGCCTGACCTTGGAACTCCGTTCCTTTTGTATGATTGTAAATCTTACCGCTGTCGAAATCTACTTCTACTTCGTCGCCTGCTTCAATACCTCTTGCAGCCTCCGGACATTCGATAATCGGAAGTCCGATGTTAATTGCATTTCTATAGAAGATTCTTGCAAATGTCTCTGCGATAACACAGCTAACCCCTGCTTCTTTCAAGCACAATGGCGCATGTTCTCTGGAAGAACCACACCCGAAGTTCTTGTTTGCAACAATCAAATCACCCGGCTGTACTTTCTTTGCAAATTCAGGGTCAATGTCAACCATGGCGTGACTTGCCAATTCTTTTCCGTCAAAGGAATTTAAATATCTTGCAGGAATGATAACATCTGTATCTACGTTATCTCCATATTTGAATACGTGTCCTAATGCTCTCATTATTTGTCACCCACTTTCTCAGGATTTGCAATACAACCTGCAATCGCACTTGCTGCTGCCACTTCAGGTGATGCAAGATAAATCAAAGAATCTACGTGTCCCATTCTTCCCACGAAGTTACGATTCGTGGTGGATACACATTTCTCTCCTGCCGCCATAACGCCCATATGACCACCCATACAAGGTCCACAGCTTGGCGTGTTAAATGCACAGCCTGCTTCAATAAATGTTGTCACAATGCCTTCTTCAATACATTGCAAATAAATCTTCTGTGTAGCCGGAATCACCAACGCACGTACATCCGGATGTACCTTATGACCTTTGAGTATGGCTGCTGCACGTCTCATGTCTTCCATTCTACCGTTGGTACATGAACCGATCACAACCTGGTCAATCTTAATTGGTTCCATTGCTTCTATTTCGTCCATGGTATGTGCATTACCCGGCAAATGTGGGAATGCTACTGTCGGACGTACCTTGGACAAATCAACCTCTACTACTTCATCATACTCTGCATCTTCATCTGCAGTGTAAATAGTATATTCTTTATCAGAATGTTCTTTCATATAGTTTTCTGCTTTTTCATCTACCGGGAAGATTCCATTCTTTGCACCGGCTTCAATTGCCATGTTTGCCATTGTAAAACGGTCATCCATAGAAAGATGCTGAATACCATCTCCAACAAACTCCATGGATTTGTAAAGTGCACCATCCACGCCAATACGTCCGATAATGTGTAAAATAATATCTTTACCACTTACATATTTACTTGGCTTTCCTGTAAGCACAAATTTGATTGCACTTGGCACTTTAAACCATAATTCTCCGGTTGCCATTCCGGTTGCAATGTCAGTTGTACCCACACCCGTAGAAAATGCTCCCAGAGCTCCGTATGTACATGTATGTGAATCTGCACCGATAATACATTCGCCTGCAACAACGATTCCTTTTTCCGGTAAAATCGCATGTTCAATGCCCATCTGTCCAATTTCAAAATAATGTTTCAAACATTGACATTTTGAAAACTCGCGGATGGATTTTGAATTTTCTGCTGATTTAATATCTTTATTTGGTGTAAAATGGTCCGGCACCAATACTACTTTATCTTTATCAAATACTTTATCTGCCATCTGGTTAAATACAGGCACCGCCATCGGTCCTGTAATGTCATTTGCCATGACCACATCTAACTTCGCTTCAATCAGTTGTCCCGGAACTACTGAATCTAATCCTGCGTGTGCAGCAAGGATTTTCTGCGTCATCGTCATACCCATGTTTAGGTCCTCCCTTTTGTCGAATACTTATTCAGTCATTCTAGCACATTTAAAACGGTTATGACAAGTCATTATCACTACTATTATAAAAGAAATTGTTCCAAACATTCCAAACATAACACTTTGAGTAGCATCACCTGTTTTCGGCGACGGTGTACTCGGTGTTTCTATCAGTGTGATCTGTTCCGGCTCCGGCTTTTCTAACTTTGTATACTTAGGAGTCACACTTACCTCATACGAAAGTTCTTTTGCACTTTCATTTTCCCACGCTGGCATACTAACCAGCATTGGCACAAATTCATACTCCTCATCTCCGGAAAGATAGATTTGATAAATGCCATCCTCCACATCTGCAAGCTGAAACACTTCCTCTTCACCCACTTCTACACAGTTGTCGTATCTGATATCTTGTCCCAAAATTTCTTCTGCATCTTCCACATTAAAATCTTCTCGCTCTGCAACTTTCTTATAATATAATGTAAGGTTTTGTGCCCCTTCGGGCAGCATAACTTCTATCGTTCTCTTCATGATTTTCTCTCTCCTGTTACAACTAGGCGGTGAGTATTGATGCCGTAAGGAGTACAGGTGACGAGGGAAACCAAATCCCGCCCTTTTTGTACCTTCAACTTTTCCGTTTCCGTTGGCAATATCACTTGTATTTCGCACACCTTGTACACAAGTTTGCACTCCCCTATATAGAGAATAAATTCATCGCCTTGTTTCAATTCTTTTAATCGTAAAAACAGTTCTGTCTTTACTCCTCCGCAGTGGCCCGCGAGAATACTGTGTGTATTCTCGCCGCCACCTAATGGGCTGCTCTCTTTCATATAACCGATTCCCTTTCCCAACACCTCCTCATCCACTCCTGGAAAAATGGGTAGGTTGACATCAATAACGGTTATCTCTATTCGCCCTATGCTGCCTTTCGGTAAAGACATAACATCTTGCCTGTTGTGTCTTGTAATTGTTCTGGAAATCGGCGAATACAGACACAAGGTGCATCCTGTAAAAAATAGGATTAATTTACCCATTTTGGCTGAGTGATTTTTGATTCGATTAGCAAGCAAAAACATTCGTGATAAGTCACCTTCTTCACGTTCCAATTACTGAGATTCATAGACCATGCAGCTGAACCTGCGGTTTGCTGAAACATTCCGCCCATGTTAGTTACATTGGAAACATTCCACTTGCTCAAATCTCCCAGACTAAAGGAAGTGGTATAATATGCTGCCACAAAAAACATATCGTACATATTGGTAACATTAGAAACATCCCATTTACTGAGGTCCATGCGAATGGTAGGAACAAAAAATCCCATGCCGGTAAATGCGCCCTCCATATTTCGAACCTGAGACACATTCCATTCACTGATACCTGTAATGGTCAACGTCTTTAAGTTTTCATCATCAGCTGTGTGTGCAAACATATACGACATATCTGTTACTTGAGACATATCTAATTTGCTCACATCCAGGTTGGAGCATTTCCCCATGTAATGGAACCAATTTGCAGTGCTCTTTGGCCGTATGACATCCTCAAAAACAACCTTAGTAATGACACGAGTGGCATATTTATTTCCATCATACCATGGCACCTGCTTATAGGATGTATAGGTATTTTCTTCAAATCCGGTAAAGACCGCCGTCACAGTTCTTCCATTGTAAGTGTCTCCCACTCGTATTTCATCCGCGGACCGGACAAAGCGAAGAGAGGTATCACTTGCGCTATAGATGGCATAGGCTATTTCTTCCTTCCATCGCGCTTTTAGGGTCGTATCTCCTATGGGCATTACAAACTTTCCTGTGTAGAGAGTTCCTTTCTCATCCTCCCATCCTGCCAGTTGATAGCCCTCTCTTTTTGCAGATGGCAATTCTACAGTTTCACCGTTTGTGACTTTCTTGGAATCAATCGCTTCTCCGCTTCCATTTGTGTCAAACTTCAGTACAAACTCTTTCTTTCCAAGGGTGTATTCAAACTCCAAACCCAAGGCTTTTTCGGTAGGATTTGCCTTTGACCATGCACCTCTTTCCACCGAAATTCCCAAGGCCTTATCGGTCTGTTCGGGAACAGAAATGTTAACGCTGTTTTCACCGGCACACAGACAAGTCTCTTCTATTTGAAATACCAGTTCCTTTGTATCTGCCGGAATTTCAGAACTTTTTTCCACCAGTCTCCACTGGTTATATTCTGTTACTTGGATGTTGTGTATTGTGATAGGAACGAGGGATTGATTGTTCACCTCAAACATACTGACTTGATTTTCTCCTGATTTGTCAAACGAGATAGATATGGTGGTTGGAATGGTTACATTTACATGTTCCTCAAGGCCTGAGGCTTTGACCGATTTGGGCGATAATAGCATGGCGAAAACCAGAGCCAATACTGCAAGTATTCCTTTCCGCTTTTTCCGAATACATACGATTGCCGCTGCAGCCACGCCGAGGGCTACTGCATATTTTACCCAAGCTGTTCTGTCACCGGTCTGTATGGTTTCATTCTTTTGCATGGCTGTTCGGTCATCCTTCGTATCCACGCCTGCTCTGTCTTGTACAGTGTTTTCTGCTTCTATGGTTATTTCAACATCTGTAGATGTCTTATCTGCTGCATTTGCCACTGCTCCCATAGACAGGCAAATACAGATTAGTATCAATAATTTCTTCATCATTTTACCTCAATTGTGATTGGAAATGCCGAAGTTACATTTCCTTCTTCCGCATACCCAACTTTTAACTTGCATTCATGTGTTCCTTTGGATAATTCTTTACTTAGTTCAATCTGATTCATTTCATATCCTGGCTTGATTTTATTTGATTTATAGATACAATCGCCGTCTTCATCATACAAGGTGAATACAATTGGGTGATGATTGTTCTTGATGTTTTTGATATTAAATGTCTGGCTCACTGTCCCAGAAAATACTGCTTTGGACGAGTAATTTACATTCATCTTTCCTTCTTCCACAATCGCATTCAATTTCTCCTGCCGTTTTGACATATCAATCTCCGTAATTTGATTGACATTGCTTTCATACTTTGAGACAGCAAGCTCCTGCCCACAGGAACGTCCGATAATTGCCGAAAATACAAACACAAGAATACAGATACTAAGATATACACTTTTATGCTTCTTCGCTTTATTCATAGCCGATGCTTCCTTTTAGTTAAAGTTAAATGTTAACACCATATCGAAGGCTTTCGCTGAGGCTTCGGATTTGGTAAATGCACCTCTTTCTACGTGGAAGGAAAGAACCTGTGTGTTACCTGAAGGGATAGAAATCTCCGTATCGCCAAAGGTAACTGTGCCGCTTGCGTTTTCTGTTCCACTAATCGGCGCTACTAATTTTAAGGCCTCTGCTTTTCCCACAGAAAATTTAATTGACTTTGTGTCTTTTGAAATGGTTTTTACATTTTGTGAGTCGGCTAATAATTTCCACCCGGAGCTTCCTCCATTCATATCGATTTGGGACAAATGTATCCCTGCAATTGTGCTTAAATTTTCAATCGTCCAATTGGTAGGTAAGGTATTTGTTCCGTCTGCATTAAATACAATCGGAATGGAAGTCGGAACTGTCACGGATACGTTGTCCATGGTTGTTTCCTGAACCTCGATTTTCACATCAGTTGATGCTGCATAGGTAGGAATTGCAGTTCCTAATACTACGGTTACTGATAATAATGCTGCTACAAATACTTTTATTTTTTTCATTTTATATTTCTCCTTTTTCTACTTTCTTTTTTCTTTTTGTACAAATGCTAAGCGCACATAGAGTTATGCCCGCCACATTCATGATAAGTGGTATGGAGGAACCTGTATTGGGGAGTACAAAATCCTTTTCATTTTTCACATCTATTTGCACTTCCCCATCTACCTCCATATCTTCTTCGTAAATTTCGTATACTAGTTGTTCGCCGTCCTCGTTTGTCGGTCCAAGATATCCGGTAGGTGAATCGGTTTCTTTCAAATAATACTTTACCTTCGGAAACAGGTTTTTAAAACGTAGTTCCCCATTTTCTTCGGTCACTCCTTTTAAAATTTCCTGTTGACACTCCTTGTCTGAATACAAAGTAAACTCCGCTCCTGCCAATGCATTTTCATTGGAATCACTTTTGTGAATCACCAGGTCATAGGTAATCACCTGTTCCGGAATTACCGGCGGACTATATGCTGATATGGCAGCTTGCTCTGCGGTCAGTTGTCTGATGTAAACCTTTTCGTTCAACAGATATCCCTCGGATGCCTTGGTTTCTTGGATGACAATTGTACCTAAGGGCAGGGCATTGTACAGGGCATGTCCGGAAGTCCGATAGTCCTCCGTATATTTTACAAGTCCTTGTTCATCCGTTTCAAAAACCCAGGTTCTGCTTGGGGTGACTCCCAGACTTTCCGGATTTATATTCTGCTCCCATAAGCCCGGAAAAGATGTTACGATAAATTGTGCACCTTTTAACGTTGCTGCTCCCTGAGGCTTGCTACTGTTGGTATCTGCATCTACCTTTTGCAAAAGAATATCAATGGATATAAGCTGAGGCTTATCAGAAAATCGAAGGGTTGTAGTCTGTTCTTCCGTCACGGTAAACTGAGTAATTTTATCACTCCTCTCATACCCCTTTGGGGCTACAAGTTCCGAGGCGTAATAAATACCGGGCGAAAGCTCCACTGTGTTGGATTTTCCCTTTGCGTCCATGGTTAAAGTTCCTACTTTTGTACTTTCAGAAATGGTTTTGCTGTTATAGATTCCATACGTTGCACCTGACAGCGAATAACATCCATTTCCTTCTGTCAGTTCCGGATTCTCAGAGGTCTTTATGGCTGTAACATATCCATTTTTTTCAAACTCAAAAAAGGCTAGATTCTGCAAATCGTCCCCTGCAGTAATCGCCATATATGCCTTGAAATTTTTTGGTGGTGCAGGATACTTACTTGGATTGTTTACGATGTCCCAATAGAATTCGTCATACTTTGCACTGGCACCTGTTTCACGCTCACCGATATTTGCGTCGGAAACGGCAATGGCAGTTAGAACATGCGCTTTTTCATCTGTTCCAAGGGTATTTTCTGGTCCGTTGTAGCCGTAGTAAAGGGCCTTTCTTAACACTTCATTATTGCTAAGTTCTATCCGTTCTACAGTCGTTCCTACCAAGGGCCATGACTTGTTGTACTGTGCACAAAATGCATGAATTCCATTGACGTAATATCGTCCGGTGCTAATTCCCCACGTAATTTTCTGATATCCGGTGACAGAGCCTGCTGATGCACTTACGGAAAATGCAGAAAAAACAGAAATTACACAAACACTACACAGCATGAACAACATAGTTTTTGTTTTTCCTATATTCAATTTTTTTCCTCCTTTTCGTTATTGCACTTATTTTTGCATAACAAAAGAACATACAATCATCCTATCATGCCTCCCTTCGATGTGAAATTTTTGCTCGTTTTGGATACTTGGGATGAAATTCCCATTTGATAATAGATTTGCTCTTCGACGAGTAACCATACTATAGTCCTAATTTAGAAATTTGTCAATATGGTTTTTATGATTTTTAGTTTTTTTGGCTTTGTCCCCTTTTCGATATTTGGGGCAAACATTAGGAATTGGGTATATGCAAAATTTTTACTTTGTAATACCCACAATTTTGCTGATTTTCTAAAAAAAGCAGGATTTTTTCTTAAAAAAGTAAGTGTTTCCCCCAAAAAAGTAGGTGTTTTGGGTATATAACCAAAACACCTTTTAAGTTCCAATTACTCCAACTATTTTATTTATTCCAATTCTTCCAACTCCTGTAGCCATACCGTAGCACATGCATCACTTGGCATGCGAAGACCTCCGCGTGGTGACACGTCTACGCTGCCAACCTTTGGTCCATCCGGCAGGCAGGAACGTTTGAATTGTTGCGTGAAGAATCTGCGATAAAATGTTTTTAACCACTTCAAAATGGTTGCATCATCGTATGCTCCGGCAAATGCATATTTTGCCAGACGATAAATTTTACTTGGTGTATAACCAAATCGAAGAATGTAGTACAGATAGAAATCATGCAATTCATATGGTCCTACTAAATCTTCTGTCTTCTGTGCAATCTCGCCATCCTTTGGCGGCAATAATTCCGGACTTACCGGAGTATCAAGAATGTCAAGAAGTACTGCTGAAAGTTCTTTATCTTGACAGGTATCCGCATAATATTTCACCAAATGACGTACTAATGTTTTTGGAACAGAGCCGTTTACTCCATACATGGACATGTGGTCGCCGTTATAGGTTGCCCATCCAAGTGCAAGTTCTGACATGTCACCTGTTCCAATTACCATACCGCCTGTCATATTTGCAATATCCATCAGCACCTGTGTTCGCTCTCTTGCCTGTGCATTTTCAAAGGTTACATCATGCACATTTTCATCATGTCCGATATCACGGAAATGGATACGAACCGCATCTTTAATTACAACTTCTTTCAAAGTTGCACCTAATTTCTTTGTCAGTGTGCAAGCGTTTTGATAGGTTCTGTCTGTGGTTCCAAAGCATGGCATTGTCACACACTCAATATTGCTTCTTTCAAGCCCAAGCATATCAAATGCTTTTGCAGTGACAAGAAGTGCCAATGTGGAATCTAATCCACCGGAGATACCTACAACTGCACTCTTACAGTGTGCGTGCTGCATACGTTTTTTCAGTCCCATTGCCTGAATTGTCAAGATTTCTTCGCAACGTTTCTCGCGGTCTTGTAAATTCGATGGTACAAATGGCATTGCTTCTATTTTTCTTGTAAGTGTTGTTTCTTCCACATCAATTGAAAATGGAACCCTTAATATTTCATCCCCATTTTCTAATGGTTGGAAGGAAGTGTTTTTGCGTCTTTCACTGACAATTCTATCCACATCAATTTCACTGTAAATAATCTCATTTACAAACTGTGGTGATTCACTTAAGATAACACCATTTTCTGCAATAATATTATGGCCGCCATAAACCACATCTGTGGTAGACTCTCCTTCGCCTGCATTTGCATACACATATCCTGCAATGATTCTTGCAGACTGACCTCGAATCAAATCTCCACGATAGGTATCTTTACCAACCGCCTCTGCACTTGCAGAACAGTTTACAATGACAGTTGCCCCTGCCAAAGCACCCTCCACACTTGGTGGATTTGGAGCCCAGACATCTTCGCAGATTTCTGCTCCCACAACAAGATTTGGCATCTCCTTACACTGAAACAGCATGCGCGAACCAAACAACACTTCTTCGTCCCAATTAACCCATTTGGCGCATGCAGGTGCACCCACCCACTCTGCCTTCTTAGGTCCTGGGCAGAACTGTCTCATCTCATATGCTTCGCCACTATTTGGAAGAAAGGTTTTGCTTACCAGACCAAGTAGTTCACCACGATTAATTGCTGCTGCCACATTATATAATTTCCCGTTTACCGTATAAGGTAGTCCCACAAAAACAAGGGCATCCTTATTCTCTGTATAAGCAACGATTTCCTGCAATGCTTCCTCTGATTTTTTCAGGAGTACATCCTGTGTAAACAAGTCTCCACAGGTATAGCCTGTCACACATAATTCCGGCAATACTACAATCTTTGCGCCGTTAGAAACTGCTTCATCGATTGCCTTGCAAATTTCCTGTTTATTGTAATCAACATCTGCTACTCTAACATTTGGTGTAGCCGCTGCAACCTTTACAAATCCTTGTCGCATCTTCAAAGCCCCCTATCTGCTTTTCTTTATGATTTCCTTTAATTCCTCTACGGAGAATTGATAACTGGTATTACAGAAATGACAATGCATTTCAATCTCCTTGCCGTCATCAATCATTTCCTGTATATCTTTTTTACCAATACTAATCAATGCTTTTTCCACACGTTCTTTCGAACAACTGCATTGAAACTGCGTTGGCATTGTATCGTTAAATTCCACATCCATGCCTTCCAGAACAGTCTCCAAAATTTGTTCTGGTGTCATGCCTTTATCCAACATGTTTGTAACCGGTTCTAAGTTTGCAATATTTGCCTCTAATTTATCCAATACCGCGTCTTCAACAAACGGCATCACCTGAATAATAAATCCGCCCGCCTGTTTTACGGTATTATCTTTCTCCATCAACACACCAAGTCCAACAGAAGATGGTACCTGCTCCGATGTTGCAAAATAATAAGTCAAGTCTTCTGCTATCTCACTGGTTGTCAAGATAGTATCCCCAACATATGGCTCTTTCAATCCCATATCTTTGATGACACTTAATACACCTAAGCCTAATGCCTTGGCTACATCTAATTTGCCTTTCTCGCTTGCCGGAAGTATCACCATAGGTTCTTCTACAAACCCTTTTACATTTCCGTGTACATCCGCTGTCACTGTAAGTCCTTTAATTGGACCGTCGCACTGTATCTTAATTGTCAGCACATCCTTTTCATTTTTCATCATGCTGCCCATAAGACTTCCCGCAGTCAAAAGTCTTCCAAGTGCTGCCGTTGCCACCGGGCTTGTCCCATGTGCTGCACGGGCTGTTTCTACTACATCTCTTGTTGTTGCCGCAAATGCACGTACTTGGCTATTAGCAGCCGTTGCTCTTACAATATAATCACTCATTTTATTTTCCCTTCTATTGTCATTCTCTATTGCCGTATGTTATACGGATTTGCCACGTTCTCGCGCTACTACGTAAACGCGTTCGCTTGTCTTTGAAGGCGCATCCTTCGCAAACGCATCATATGCGGTTATATATTCTAAACCGGACTTTTCAATCAATCCTTTAATCGTTTCCAAATCATACGCTTTTTGGAAATGCGTTTCCTGATATTTTCGATACAAATCCGAATCCGCCTCTTTGATAAACAAGCTCAATTCATATTCATTTATCTGCTCGTCTTCATAGTAATAATTATCCCAAATAAAGCTACATTCATCCCTGTCTTCTGCGATTGTCTGATTGCCTAACACTTCGCTATATTTGTAGACCGTGTTGAAATCAAAAACAAATATACCCTTCGGGTCCAGATAATTATTCACCAATCGAAATACCTCTAACAAGTCTTCTTCCTGTGTAATGTAATTGATAGAATCACAGATGCTGACAATGGCTTTTACTGTTCCGTAAAGTTCAAACTCACGCATATCCTGTAAGAGATATAAAATATCATGTCCGGATTTTGCACGTTTTTCCATTGCAATTTCAAGCATTTCCTCTGCATTATCAATCCCAATCATGTCATAGCCAGAGTGTGCCAGAAGTTCTGTCATATTGCCTGTTCCACATCCCAAGTCTAACACAAGACCGTCATGAATACCATATTCTTTTAAAAGTCCGATTAAATACTCTGCCCATTCTTCGTATGGAATGTTATCCATGAAGGTATCATAGACAGATGCAAAACTTGTATATGCGTCCATTTGTTTCATCCTCTTTGGAAATTCTTATCTAATGAATTGTAACATAGAATCTGGGATATGTCCAATGTGGCGCGAAAATGAGAAAAGTTTGTAATTTCTGCAAATGAAAAAGCTCAGGAGCGACCTGAGCTTACTCATATATTTCGGGTTGAAAGACAAATCATTGTCCGCACTGTATGCAATCAGCCCTAACTAATATTATATTATACACAAAAACAACTTTGTGTCAATCAAATTTACGGAATAATTTTCAATCCAAATTTCTCTATATTTCCGTTCCCACCGTCATACATTTTAGATTCTATAACATCAAAACTTACATTTCGTTCTTTAGTATTGTTATATTTTTTTCTTAAAACATGTCTGCCCACAGCATTTGGAATAAAATCCGCCAGTTGTAGACCAATTATATTATCTTTCTTGTTTCTAAACACTAATTCTTTAATTCTGCTATTTATATTTTTAGCAGGATAAAACATCGTTCCATTGTATTTAATTCCCATAAAACGCTTTTTAATACGCTCATTTTGATTGTCTGGCAACGATTCATAGCATATACATCCAATTCCATTAACTTGATTGAGAAAATGATAATAATTTTCTATTATCATATTCATAGCTATTTGAAATCTATCATTTAATTTCGTAACATCATAATGTTCGTTCAATTTGTCATGATCAATGCACACTGCCAATATCATTATCTCGCCTGAACTTATTGTTTCCGTCAACATATCATAAGCAAAATTATAGATATGTTTATTTTTAAACACAATATTATACGAATTTTTAAGTTGTTTTTTTTGTTTCTTAATTGCTTTTGACATTTCTAGTTCATGTAATATTTTTTCTCGATAATTTTCGTCATTTTCGCATCTATTCCAAATGTTTTCTTTTATACGTTCTACTTTTTCTTTTAAAATGCTATCGTGATATTCATCTTTACATATGATTCCTGCAATAACAAAAAGACTGTTTTCTCTTTTACCAGTGTCTTTGTTCACATTTGCAGTTTCACTTTCATCTAAATATAATGTATATTTATCCATAGTGTTATCCTGCTCTTCTTTCTTTAGTGTCAATATTCGATTGTTTTTGTTGAAATTCGTTAGCTGAACTGCCTCGAACAACAGATATGTGTGTTTTTAATCAAGATTAGTATAACACGAATATTTATTAGGCGCAAGAAGAATATTTTCTTGTCACGTGTTAACTTTTTCTTGAAAACATATTTCGTATTTGCTATATTATTTGTAGAAAGATTCTCAATCTCATTTAAGGCCTAGTTTAAGCTAGGACTGAGTAATTGGGGATTTTTTTACTTCTGTGATACTATTTTGTCAAGTAAAAATGAAAAAGGCACGATGCAACTGCACCATGCCTTCTCATTTCACATCTTATTTCACTTGAATCTCATGAATCCATCCTTCTGGAGCTTCGATTCTGCCCATCTGGATGCCGGTTAAGGTATCATATAATTTCTTTGTAATTGGTCCCATTTCTTCCATTCCGCTTGGGAGACAGATTTCTGTACCATGGTCAACAATCTTTCCTACAGGAGAAATAACCGCTGCTGTACCACAGAGACCACATTCTGCGAAATCTTTCACTTCTTCAAAGAATACTTCTCTTTCTTCCACTTCCATACCAAGATATTCTTTTGCAACGTAGCACAAAGAACGTCTTGTGATCGATGGCAAAATGGTATCTGATTTTGGAGTCACAAGCTTGCCGTCTTTTGTAATAAAGATAAAGTTTGCTCCACCTGTTTCTTCTACCTTTGTTCTCGTAGCTGAATCCAGATACATATTTTCATCATATCCTTGATTATGTGCATCAACGATTGCATGCAAACTCATGGCATAGTTGAGTCCTGCCTTGATATGACCTGTTCCATGCGGTGCCGCACGGTCAAAATCACACACACGGATGGTAATCGGTTTTGCACCGCCTTTAAAATATGGTCCAACCGGTGTAGCAAAGATACGGAATTGATATTCACTTGCTGGTTTTACACCGATTACCGGATTGCTTCCAAACATATATGGACGAAGATACATGGTTGCTCCTGAGCCATATGGTGGCACAAAGTCTGCATTTGCCGCTACAACCTGCTCGACTGCTTCGATAAATTTTTCTTCCGGAAATGTCGGCATTTCCAATCTCTTTGCACTGTCAATCATACGCTTTGCGTTCAGGTCCGGACGGAATGTTACAATACGTCCGTCTTCTGTGCGATATGCTTTTAATCCTTCGAAAATCGTCTGCGCATATTGAAGGACACCTGCACATTCATTTAATACGATATTTGCATCTTCTGTAAGACCGCCTTCATCCCAAGCTCCATCTTTGAAGTTTGAAACGTATCTTTTGTCTGTTTGAATATATCCAAAACCTAGGTTTGCCCAATCAATTTGTTTGTTACTCATGTTGTTTCCTCCTATCTTTGTGTCATGTTTATGGCTTCGATTCCAACACTACCGCCACGCACTACCTCGATAGATTGAAATTCTTGTTTCATCAGCTTGATAATGGCGTCATTCTTCGTTGCAGAATGAACAAATTCCAAAAGCAGACTATCTTTTCCGTAATCTACAATTCTCGCTTGGAAAGACTGTGCAATCTGGAATAATTCTTCCTTCTCATGACGGTTAATCTTCTTTACTTTCACATAGAGAAGTTCTTTCATACAAACAGAACAATCTGTAAAATCCACAACCTTGATGACTTCTACCATCTTGTTTAATTGTTTTTTAATCTGTTCAAATGTTTCATCATCACTGGATGTTGCAATTGTCATTCTTGATACAGTCGGATCTTCTGTCGGTCCTACTGTCAAACTGTCTAAGTTATATAATTTGCCTGAAAACAGACCGGAAATCTTAGGAAGTACACCGACCTGATTTTCTACAAATAAGGAAATCCATCTTTTTTTCATTGTCGAATTTATAGCCATGTTCTTCCTCCTAACAATCCATAATTAATTCTTCTAAGGTGCCGCCTGGTTTTACCATCGGGTAAACTAAGTCTTCCGGGTCAATGATAAACTCAATAAGAGTCGGTGTCTTGGTGTTTTTACGGGCTTCTTCAAATGCTGCTTTTACATCCTCTGGTTTAAACACACGCATGCCCTTTGCACCGTAGCTTTCAGCCAACTTTACAAAGTCCGGTGTGTATGGCGGACATTCACAGCCTTCTGTGCCGCATTTTCCATCACATGCTTTTCCTGCACGCAGACATGTCATAGAATAACGTTTGCCATAGAACAACTTCTGCCACTGACGAACCATACCAAGATAAGTGTTATTGAATACACACAAGATAAGCGGCAATTCTTGAAGAACCGCTGTTGCAAATTCTTGAATATTCATCTGCATACCACCGTCTCCGGAAATCATAATAACTGGCACATCTGGATTACCAATCTGTGCACCAACTGCTCCCGGGAAACCGTAACCCATGGTTCCGAGACCACCTGATGTTAACAGTTGTTTCTTTTCATTTAATGCCAAATATTGTGTGGTAAACATCTGATGCTGACCAACGTCTGTAACCACAATTGCCTCATCAAAGGTTTCATTAATGGTTTCGATAATCTTCTGAGGAGTCAGTTTGTTCTGATTTTTCATCATCAGAGGATGCTCCTGCTTCCATGCATCAATTTGTGCAAGCCATTCCGGTTGCTTATTTTCTTCCACATATTCCAACATTTTTTCTGTCGCTTCCTTTGCATCCGCAACAATCGGAATATCTACGCTTACATTTCTCGAAATAGAACCGGTATCGATATCAATATGTACAATCTCTGCATTTGGTGCAAATTCATGGAGTTTACCGGTGATTCTGTCGTTAAATCTGGTTCCGATTGAGAACAACAAATCACATTCCCCTACTGCCATATTTGCCGCATATGCACCATGCATACCAAGGTTTCCAATAAATAATGGGTGATCGGTTGGAATTGCACCTCTACCCATGATGGTTGTTACAACCGGAATCTGTGTCTTATCTACAATCTTAGTAAAGTTCTCATTGGCATCTGCAATATTTACACCGCCACCTGCCAAGAACAATGGTTTCTCTGCTTTTTTGAGCATCTTAATGGCACGTTTTAGCTGCCCGATATGTAATCCCGGATTCGGCTTATAACCACGAATATTCACAGTCTCCGGATACTCTGCATCTCCAAGTTCAGCCATCACGTCTTTTGGAAGGTCTACGACAACCGGACCCGGTCTTCCCGTTCTTGCAATGTGGAATGCTTCTTTGATAATCCTTCCCAAATCTTCTCTTCGTTGCACGGTAATACCATATTTGCAAATGCTTCTTGTAATACCTACGATATCAACCTCTTGGAATGCATCATTTCCAATCAAATGTCTTGCCACCTGACCGGTAAAGCATACCAATGGCACGCTGTCATAATTCGCTGTGGCAATACCTGTAACTAGGTTGGTTGCCCCCGGACCACTTGTAACCAAGCATACACCCACTTTTCCCGTGGAACGGGCATAAGCATCAGCTGCATGAATCAATGCCTGCTCATGTCTTGGTAAAATGACTCTTGTGTAGTCCTGCTTATATAATTCATCGCTGATGTCGATTGTACATGCTCCCGGATATCCAAACAGAACATCTACTCCTTCTTCCTTCAGCGCCTTTACAAACAACTTATTTCCTGAAATTTTCTTCATATGTCGCCTCTTTTCGTAAATCATAACGTATCCTAAAATTATAAGATTTTCTGGTGGGTTTGTCAAACCTTTTCCATGAAACAACAAAAGAATGCATTACTGCATTCTTTCGTATCTTACAAATTCATATTCTAAGTTAAAGTAGGTCTGCTCATCGCTCACACCCGTCACTGCCCATTCATCCATTTCATCTAGATTTGGGAAATAGGTATCTGCCTCATAGGCATGATTGATTTTTGTTACATGAGCGAGTGTGCAATATGGAAGCATCTGTCTGTAAATGCTCTCCCCACCGATTACATAGATATCTTCATCATTGTATTTTTTTAATTCTTCTAACAACTCATCTATGGTATGAACCACAATTGCATCTTTCACACTATAGTTTTTATCCGTTGTGAGAACGATATTTGTTCGCTGCTTTAATGGCTGTCCCCCCGGAAAACTCTCCAAAGTCTTTCTTCCCATTACAACCACTTTTCCAATTGTGGTCTCACGGAAGAATTTCATGTCCTGCGGGATGCTTACTAGCAACTTGTTTTCTTTTCCAATTGCCCAGTTTTTATCTACTGCAACGATTAAATTCATGTCTTGTCCTCCTAAACTGCAATCGGGATATTTTTAATCTGTGGTCCCGTTACATAATCATCCAGACGTACATCATCCGGTGTAAAATCATAGAAATTCTTCACTTCAGGATTCAGCCAAAACTTTGGTGCCGGAAGCGGTTCTCTTGAAATCAATTCTTCTATCAATGGAATATGTTTGTCATAAATATGGGCATCTGCAATGACGTGAACAAACTCGCCCACTTCCATATCACTGACTTGTGCAAACATATGTACAAGCACTGCATATTGACAGACATTCCAGTTGTTTGCTGCCAATACATCTTGTGAACGCTGGTTTAAAATTGCATTTAACACAAGTTTGTCAGAACCTTCTTTTTTTGTCACATTAAAAGTCATGCTGTATGCACATGGATACAGATTCATTTCATGCAAATCTTGATGAACATAAATATTTGTCATAATACGGCGGCTGTATGGATTGTTCTTTAAATCATAAAGCACACGGTCCACTTGGTCCATCATACCTTCTTTGTATTGGTGCTTCACACCCATCTGATAACCGTAAGCTTTCCCTATAGAGCCTTCTTCGTCTGCCCAACTATCCCAAATGCGTGGCTTTAAATCATTCACATTGTTTGATTTTCTTTGCCATATCCAAAGTAATTCATCCACGCAACTCTTAATCCCTGTGCGACGAAGTGTCAGTGCCGGAAATTCCTTGGATAAATCATATCGGTTTACCACACAGAACTTTTTCATGGTATAAGCATATGTACCATCCTCCCATTTCGGACGAACCTTCTCGCCTTCTGTGCTGACACCATTGTCAATAATATCGCGGCACATATCTATAAAAACCTTATCTGCGTAACTCATATCGTAAACCTCCTAAAAAACATATACATATTTTAGCATAAAACAAAACTATCTGTCTATCGAAGTTGTGGAAATACTTTTGTTTTCTGTAATG
>JAZRPT010000126.1:0-3407 GCA_045649385.1 Faecalimonas sp.
GCGAGACCTGTCTTGTCTGTTCCGTAAATGGTTCCCAATTTTTCTACCGAACTATCTGATATATATGCAATTGGGTTCACAAATGATTTTGTTGCATCGCCAAATATTCCATACGTACTGCTGTTTACTGCAAATGGATATGCATTAGCATCATCCAATGTAACAGTCATGCCCAGTACCTCTTTCATATTCGCAGCACTATAGCTATTAGTATCTCTGTTATAAGCTCCTGCCAAATATGAGAAGATTACCGTTTTGCCATCTGCTTTTAACTTGTTAATGAGTTCTCTTTCCGTATTATCAAAATCAACACCTGTGATAACATATACATCATAATCATCGTTCGGATTATAACCATTTTCATTTACTTCACGCTCTAAAGAAGACATGTAGTACATATCATATCCACATCCGGCATTTGCAAAACTTTGCATTTGCTCTCTGAACATAGTTTTATACCACTGCATAGATGTATCTAAGTTGTAAGAAGTATAAGCAATCACATCTTCATCCACAATCCAAGCAATATCATTTTTCTCTCTTGGTGTTTCTAATGATTTTGCTAATTCTACGTTACATGTACGCATGAGTGAGTATAGTTGTTCATCATCAAACCATTCACCACGCATACCATACCACCAGAGACCTGCACCATGAGAAATCACATTTGCAAAGTTTCTCTTCATTTGTTGAATGGTTTCTGTCATGGTATAACTCTGACCCCAACTAGTTCTTTCAGCTTCCGAAACCTCTGTGCCGTACTGATATAGAACTGTTCTCTGATCACATTCCATAATAAACAGTTTTCCTGCCTGATGAATACTGTCAACCATCGTGTAATAGCTTGCAGACATACCATTCTGACGTGTTCCATAATTATATGGTGCACAGATAAAATCAACATATTCTGATTCCAAAAGTCTATCAACAGCCATATGACTAACACCGATTGCTTCATAAGAAAGACCTTGTGTCACATAACCATTATAAGTACCCACGATCCATTTATTGTCACTTGCTTCCTTAATTGTTTTTGCAAAATCAAGAAGCGCATCTGTCGCTGTATCACACATGAACAAGTGATAATCCACTACATTTCTTTGACTGGTCTCTAAAACCGCCTGACCACTTTTACGAGCATCAAATGTCGGAATCTCTGCAGTCGCAAGGGTCACATCATTATCGCCCCAGGCAGCCTGTAATGCAGCATCTGTTCCGTATACATTCGTTAGCCAAACTCTAAATTCTCTTAATGAATCATCGCTGAAATCAACTGCACGATATGTTCCGCTACCCCAGTACTGCCATTCATAATGATGTCCAGCAGTCAACCTAGTTCCTAACACCTGTGAAGCATAATCTTTTGAATTGACATGCGCTACAAATGCTTTTATAGCTGCATTAATGTCCTCTCTCCACTTGTCAGAAGAATATGAAACCCCTTCATATGTGATGGCTTTTCCGTCAGACCAATGCAACTCACTCTTCTCACTTGCATTCGCTTCCAGCCACCAATCCGGTGGTGTGGCATTTACTTGCAGAAGCAATTTTGCGCTTTCAGCACCTGCCAATGTCTGATAGATAATTTCATCGAACACAGAGAAATTATATGTATTATCTGCTGTCCATACACCTGCACAGTCTCCACTACCATTTAGGTAAAGAGGAATTGCAATGATTTCTACACCCGCATCGGAAAGTTTCTGGCCATACTCGATTCCATATTGAACCTCTGCTTCTGCATCTCCACGAAGGTAAATCGCCGGTTCCATCTTCTCGCCATTGAAGTAAATGGCCGGATTACCATTTTCATCCTTCTTAATCTCAGATGTTGGAAGGCCCTTTCCAGCTAATGCAGGTTTTCCTACTGATTCTGTTGGTTTTGCAAGCACTGTTGAAGATTTTAAATCAATCTTCAAACTTTTAATACTTATCTCTCCTTCTGCACCTACCGTAATTGTTGCATATGCACAAGAAGGTGCTGTGAAGTTAAATGACATTGCACTATTAACAACTCCTGTAGCAGAAGATACTTTTTGTCCATTGTCACGATAATATGTGATTTTTACTGTTGCGTCAGCGGTTGCTTCTGCTGATAATTCGTAGTTGCAATTTGTACGTACATTATCCCATCTGCCTGTAATTGTGTTGCCTGTGCCATATAAAGTTGCACCGTTTGTAAAATTAATACCACTTGTGCAGAAATTTCCTTTTCCACTTAACACATCTACTCCTGTAGATTTATTAATCAGTTTTACATGGTCAATATACAAATCAGACGTTCCCATATATCCGCCAAACACAAGACGGAGAACCGGAGATGTGCCACTGTTTTCTATATGGATTTCTCCTGTGTAAGTTTTCCATTCATTAATTTGTGCATCTGTAATCGGTCTTGCCATACTACTATCTTGTTGACATACGACAAATTCCGTTGGTGCTGTAATACTTCCCTTCGCTGCAAGAGATACCGTATAATCCCCTGTAGTTGCCTCAGGAACCTCAATCCAAATTTCTTTCCCATAACGATTTTCCTGTGGCGTATAAAAATCACCATATCCAGCCAAGTAGTCTGTTCCTGTAGAACTATTAACCAGTTTAATATTATCGATCTGGAAATCTCCCGTAGGACAATATTGACCTACAACCACGTACAAATATTTTGATTCCTCAGTAATTGTTATCTGCTGCTCATATTTTTTCCAGCTTGTTCCACTATCCTCTTTGAATCTTACAGTATAATCTTCTCTGCCCTCATTTGCGTAAAACACTTTAAATGAACCATCAGATGCGCTACCTTTTACATTTGCAGAAAAGGTATATGTTCCTGCCGGAACGACATTAGACAATTCAATCGCTACATATGCGTCGACTCCTCCTGCATTTGTATTGGATATTTTTAATGAACCAGGATTATCACAACCATCATCTATAATTTGGTGTCGACTTGCATCATAGGTATTAAACACATAATACCATGCATTTGATTTCTTATATCCATTATCCAATGACAACAAACTATACTGTGGTTTGTTTACATAATGCAAAGAACCTGCATCTTTATTCCCTTCCGATACGACATTTGCATTAATAAATTCTTGATTTGCATTCGGATGATACCATTTCATACTTCCCGGATAAGCATCCGCAAGTGTAACCACACTTTGAACTTCGTTCTTTGTCCATCCATCCGGTGTTCCTGCTTCCGTTACACCAAAGTCTGTCTCATATGCCAATGATTCCGGAATGATCTGGAAATCATCTAAATAAATCTGGCTGCTACCTGCTGATACAACTACCTTTGGAAATACATTATATGTTTTCTCTGCATCCAAACCACGCATATGTACATCAATTGCAGTCCATCCAGATAAAGTATCTTCTGCATTCAAGATGTATTCTGCACC
>JAZRPT010000127.1:0-14937 GCA_045649385.1 Faecalimonas sp.
GTTCAAATACAGATGCTGCAAATGCTTTTACTTCATCTATTGGAAGTGGTACCTGCGGAACGATTTCTTCCATAACTACTTGTCGAATAAATTTGCCCATAATTTCATCATGCATACAATCACGGACAATATCTAATCCATAGAGATAACCTGCTAACACAGATGCTGTATGTGCACCATTTAACACACGTACTTTTCTTTCTCTGTATGGTTTTTGATTATCAGTAAACACAACCGGGAGTCCTGCTTTATCTAAAGGGAGTTCCCCACTGATATCCTTGTCACTTTCAATGACCCAGAGTCCAAATGGTTCTCCTACGTCAACTAAGTTATCCTGATATCCAAGCTCCTCGCAGATGGCCGCCACTTCGTTTCTCGGATATCCGGTTACTATACGGTCTACTAAGGTGCTACAGAATACACAGGCTTCACTCACCCAGTTTTTGAATTCTGCCGGCAAATTCCAGCAATCACAAAGTGCTAATACACACTCTTTGAGCTTTCCACCGTTATTCTCAATAAGTTCAACAGGTAGAATAATGAGCCCCTTTTCCATAGCTCCGCCAAATGTCAAATAACGCTCATACAAGAACTTTGTAAGCTTGCCAGGATATGTAGTCGGAAGTCCGTCAAAATGGTCATTTTCATCCAATACAATTCCAGCTTCAGTTGTATTAGAAACTACAAAACGAAGTGTGTCGAGTTTCGCAAGTTCCATGTAATCTTCATAGTCTTCCTTACAATCCATCACTTTTGAAACAGATGTAACAATGCGACTGTCATTCACCGTCTGCCCGTTCTCTTTTCCACGAAGAACAACTGTGTATAAATTGTCCTGCTTCTCAAACATTTCCAGATTTCCAAATGAAATTGGTTTTACAATTGCGATGCTACCGTCAAACACACCTGCCTCGTTTGCCACATCAATCATATAGTCAACAAATGCACGAAGGAAATTTCCTTCACCAAATTGAACTACCTTAATTGGTCTCTCTGTTTTTTTAACCATGTTACCGTTTAAATTATTCATGATAAATCCCATCCTTTACTTATTATAAAATATATGTATTGTCAACTCACATGCGAGCATGACGTTTCCATACATATATTTGCCGTATGGCTGAATAGTAACATAATATTTCTATATTTTATATCACAATATTGACGTTTTTCTTTTATTTTATTAAAATATTGATATCAGGAGGTGAAGCGAATGGCTTTCTTTGAAGATACACCAGACCATTTTGTAAGTACCGTAGCAAGAAAGTTTTCCATGCCTGCCATGCACTACCATAATTCTTACGAATTATACTATTTGGAGGCCGGCAGTCGTGAATATTTTGTGGAAGATAAGTTCTTTTCCGTATCGGCGGGGGACTTTGTTTTGATTGCCCCGAACAAATTTCATCGAACAGGAGGGGCGTATTCTCTCCGTACTATCGTTGGATTTACATATGATTATCTCTCAGAGACCTACACCCCAAACGCACTAAAGGATTTGCTGAGATGCTTCGATAAGGTGTTTATCTCTCCGCCCGAAAGTATGCAGGAGGAATTAAAAGGACTCTTAAAATCTCTGGCCGATGACACAAGACAGACGGACTTTTCTGTGGACCTTGCGACACTCCTTCGCAAGTTATCTAAGTGTACGCCGGATACAGCTTACGATGAAAGAATCAGTAATATCATTAAATATATCAATAAGCATTTTTCAGAAATTCACTCCATTGACCAGATTGCAGAGCAGATGCATGTATCCAAACATCACCTGTGCCGCGTATTTAAAGAAGCTATGGGAATTACAATGATTGATTATCTAAATCATATTCGAGTGAAGAATGCCTGTAATTTCTTAGAATCCTCAGATAAGGATATGTTGGAAATCTCGCAATTGTGCGGGTTTAATTCGTCTGCATATTTTGGAAATGTGTTTAAAAAGATAACGGGATATTCGCCATTGAAATATCGAAAGATGTATAAAAAATAAGCAACTCCGGAATTCCCTCCGGAGTTGTCATTATCTTATCAATTTCTGTATCTTCTTACTCGTCTCCGTTCCTGCCACCTTCAAAAGCTCAAACAACAAAGACTCATAGGTTGTTACTATTGCACCTTCCTGTCTTGCACGTTCAATGGCAACCTGCTTGTCTGATTCTTTCCGGCTGGAAATGCAATCAGCAACCAACACTGGCACAAATCCTGCCGCCTTCAAATCAATGACTGTCTGAAGCACGCAGATATGAGCCTCTATTCCACATACGATAATGTATTTCTTAGCATCGATTTTGTCCTTCACACAATCAAATGCCGTAAAGGAAATCTTATCTATATATTCAGAAGTTCCTGCTGCCTTTGTGATTTCCTCTACTGTCATACCAAGTCCCTTGGTGTACTGCTGAGTAATCACCATCGGCACATCCAAGATCTTTAATCCCTCTAATAAAATACTAGAGTGATGAAGTAACTTGTCCTTATCGTTCATCACCGGAACCAACTTTTCCTGATAATCCACCACAATAGCTGCGGTGTGCTCTCGTTCGATTCTCATAGCAACACCTCCTATTTCAAATCAAGTTGTACCGGGCAATGGTCAGAGCCCATCACCTCTGTTAAAATCTTGGCATCTTCCAGCCTGTCCTTCAAGCATTCTGATACGCAGAAGTAGTCTATTCTCCACCCTGCATTCTTTGCTCGTGAGTTAAAACGATAAGACCACCATGAATAAGCACCTTCTACATCCGGATAAAAATATCGGAAGGTGTCAATAAATCCCGCTCTTAAAACTTCGCCAAACTTTCCACGTTCTTCATCTGTAAACCCTGCATTCTTGCGATTCGTTTTCGGATTCTTAAGGTCGATTTCCTGATGGGCCACATTTAAATCGCCACAGAAAATGACGCCCTTCTTTTCTTCCAGTTTCTTTAAATATGCAAGAAAATCTGTCTCCCACTGCATACGATAATCCAGTCTCTTAAGCTCGTCCTGAGAATTTGGTGTATAAACAGTCACCATGTAAAATTCCTCAAATTCCAACGTAATCACACGGCCCTCATGGTCGTGTTCCTCTATCCCAATACCATACTGCACAGAAATTGGCTCCTGCTTTGTAAAAATAGCAGTTCCTGAGTATCCCTTTTTCTCTGCATAGTTCCAATACTGATGGTAGCCATCTAATTCCAACTCTAGTTGGCCTTCCTGCATCTTACTTTCCTGAATACAGAAAATATCAGCATCCACTTCCTTAAAAAAATCCAGAAAGCCTTTCTGTACACAGGCACGAATGCCATTTACATTCCACGAAATTAATTTCATCTAAACTTTTCTCCTATTTTTCCAATATCTTTTTAATCTCTGACATAAATGTATTTACATCCTTAAACTCACGGTAAATAGATGCAAATCTTACATATGCCACTTCATCCAACTCTTTCAGTTTTTCCATAACAATCTCACCAATCACACTTGTTGGAATCTCTTTTTCTTCACGACTGAAAATTTCCGTCTCAATCTTTTCAATTGTCTTTTGGATATCCGCCGCAGAAATAGGTCTCTTATAGCACGCGCTCAAAATACCACCCTCAATTTTAGCGCGGTCATATTGCTCACGGTTATTGTCCTTTTTAATTACAATAAGCGGAATTGTCTCCACCTTTTCATACGTGGTAAAACGTTTGCCACACTCATCACAGCAACGACGTCTACGAATAGAACTTCCATCCTCCGCCGGTCTTGAATCTATAACTCTTGTATCTGTTGCACTACAATATGGACATTTCATTTTAGTTATCCTCCTGGTAAATATAAATCTACCCTTGTATTCTAACAGAAATGTTTTACTATTTGCAACCTTTCAGGCATTTTTCCTCGCTAATTTCTACCATAATGAAGTCTTCCCCAATTTTTTTGATACAATCAAAGGGAATGACAAACTCACAGTCACTTCCGAAGATACCACAAAACTTGGTATGTTCCGGCACAACAAGCGCCTGTATGCAGCCATCACACAGGTCAAACACTAAATCTTCCACACATCCCAGCCGCTTGCAAGTACACAAATTGATTACTTCTTTCTCGCGAAGTTCACAAAGTCTCATATTATCACCTATCCATACGTTACTATAATTTAGTGTATGCATATTTGCTTGTCATATCTACTTTTTCCTTGTCATTAAAAAAGACCTTGAGGACAGAAAATTCATCATTCTCCATCCACATGGTCTTTATTTTTCATCAATTCTTCTTTTTCTTTTCTCGTCATGTGCTTAATCGCATACTCTCGGCGCATCGCCCCTTCCTTCGTCTCAAACAGCTCATGATAAACAAGAACTACTGGAAGTCTTGCTTTTGTATATTTCGCACCTTTTCCATCATTGTGGTCCTTCAGACGCTTCTCTAGGTTATTGGTCCAACCTGTATAATAAGTGCCGTCTTTACACTCCAAAATATATGTGTAATTCATCTTCACTCACCCTACTCCTGCAAGTTCTTTGGTCTAAAACTCACCGGTAACAGTTGCTCCAACGTATAAGTTTCTATCCCATCTGATTTCAACAAATAAATTTCAAAATCATCCTCACAAAACTCTCGCATCACTTGCCTACACACACCACATGGCGGAAACAAACCTTCAATCACTCCATCTTTTCCACCACAAATTGCAATTGCTGCAAATTCTTTTTTACCTTCGCTTACTGCCTTAAAAAATGCCGTACGTTCTGCACAATTGGTCGCAGAAAAGCTTGCGTTTTCCACATTACATCCTGTGTAAACACTGCCATCTTTGCAGAGCAATGCTGCTCCAACTTTATATCCAGAATAGGGACTGTAAGCCCTCTCCATAGCCTCTTTTGCCATTGTAGTTAATTGTTCTTTCGTCATAGAAATCACCTCACTATTGATGTTTATATATCATAGCAAAAGCAAGTTAGTTTGTAAAGTTAACCTCTATATACTCCTCCAAACAAAGAGCTTCCTCATACATCTGTGTTGCCACATCTTCACCAACAAATCGATAATGCCAAGGCTCATAGTGAATCCCCGTAATCTCCGTATCCTATTAAGTATACCCTAATTTCCTTAAGGAATTTGTTGGTAAAATATGAAGTGTTTCTTAAAAAAATCTTAGATTTCCGGCAAACTCTCTTCCAAACACAGCGCTCCATATCCCACCAACGTATTCGGATACTCTGTAATTCCCACAAAGGGCCTTGCACCACGTTGAAAATATGCCTTTACCTTCTCTCCATACAGATATGGGTCATTTCCTCTCACAATTCCCCACTCCATCATCAGTGCCGCGCTCCCTGTCGCAAATGGTGTGGCAAACGAGGTTCCGCTTAAGGTTTCAAATGTGCCTCCCGGAACAGGTGCCAGAACATCCACCCCCGGAGCCACAATATCAGGTTTGGCCCGTCTCCCCGGCCCTGCCGGACCACGCCCGGAAAATTCTGCGTACGTAAAGGTTGCAGCATCATACGCCCCCACCCCAATCGTTCCATAGGAAGTAGACGGGATAGTAAGTGTCCTCTCCTCTGTCGGAAACAAAAAACCAGTCCCCACATTCAATACAGCCTGACTTGGAAGCCATAGCGAGAACTCACCATTTACAATCTCTCTTGGTGTCAGTATAATACGCCACACACCACTGTCGATATAGGTATTTCTTGGTAAAAAATCAATAAAAATCTCCTGGTCAATGCTAAACGGACTTGGCTCCCCGTAGTAGAGTAAAATCTGTGTATTTCCCACTACAAACCGTTGCGAACCTAACTGCTCCTGAATTGGGCCAATACGCACACCTGACGGTGATATAAGCGAAATATCCACCAAATCAAAATATGCCTTCCAGATTTGCACATTTATAGTTGGCTCGTTTTCTTGAATTGCAAGTTCAATGACCACTTCCTCATCATCAGACAAAATTCCTGACGTATGGCCTGCACTGCTGCCCTCATTTCCTGTCCCTATACAAATGACACTCTTCCATGTGTTTGCAATATCCTCAATAAAGCGCTCTAATAGTCCGCTTCCATCATGTGGACCATACGTATTTCCAAAACTTAAATTGATTGCAACCGGAAGCTGATATTCCAATGCCTTTCGCACCACATAATCCAATGCTTGAATCAGTTCTGTTGTCCTTGGAAAGCCTCCCTCTCGTGGGGTTCCAAGCTTCACCACTAATAAATCACTTCGAAACGCCACACCCCGATATTCTTTCGAGTTACCTGCTGCTATTCCCGCTACCGAGGTGCCATGTCCTGAGAAATCCTGACTCGGTACAATTTGGAGCCGTTCCTGCCTAGTAGCAGCACGTAATGCTTCATTTATTTGCTCCTGCGTATATTCAGTTCCTATTACATAGCCTTCCGGTGGATTTCCCGCAAGGGTCTGGTCCCATAAATTTCGAATTCTTGTTGTTCCATCCGCATTTCGAAAAACCTCATTTTCATAATCAATCCCGGAATCTATGACCGCAACCACAACACCCTCTCCAGACAAGGATTCAGGTGGCAACTGCACAGGCGTAATGCAAGAAGCCCTCTTTCCATTCTCTATCTGGAAAAAGAGCCTCTTTGGTTTCTCAACATAGTCTACTGCCGGACAGTCTGACATTGCATCAATCAGACTCTCCCGTATAGTCACAATAGCAAACTCATTTTGCATTTCCACCACCTGCGCCCCTAGTGCACGTACACAATCTAAAGAACCGGAATATTTGATAATCAAATCCCACTCCCTGTCTATTGGGTTGTATCCCACATTTAGTTCCAAGGATTTGTCGCGCTCCTCCTCCGTGGCATCTAAAGCAAGGTTTAATAAATTCTCCAACTTTTGGTCTGGCATAAAAACACCTCCTATTCTCAACATATGTTTGTAAATCCTTTTTTGATATGCTAATATTGTACTTAGCACAAATGAAACGAGGTATGATATGAACAAGAAAGAAATCCTTGAAATCCGCAAACAATACAAACCAGAAGAATGCTCTATCACACGCATTTGCGGTTGTTATGTAAACGGGAATAAAGAAATCGTTGCTACATCAAAAGATGCATTTTTATCTCTTCCGGAGGAAGAAATTTTTAAATATTTAACCATATTCAAGCAGACGCTTTCAGGAACAATCGGAAAGAACCTGATTAACATGGAATTTCCACTAGACCAGGAAATGCCAGGCGGCACACAGGAATTTTTATTACAATTACGTAATTCAAAATTACAAAACGACATGCTAATTGAACAGTTCTATGAAAAAATCATTGAGAACTACAACTACGGTGAAAATTATTACATAATTCTGATTCATGTAGCATACGACATTCCTGGCAAATCTACAGACGGCAGCGAGATGTTTGATGCTTCCGATGAAGTATATGAATATCTACTATGTAGCATTTGTCCTGTACATTTATCAAAAGAAGGGCTCAGTTACAATCCGGAAACAAATCGCATCGAGAACCGTATCCGCGACTGGTTAATTGAACCACCGGCAAAAGGCTTCCTTTTCCCAACATTCAATGATCGCAGTACAGATATCCATAGCGTTCTATATTATTCAAAACAAGCGGAAGATTTGCAACCGGAATTTATTGAAAATGCACTTGGCTGTACATTCCCAATGTCAGCCGGAAGCCAAAAAAGCACCTTCCATTCTGTTGTTATGAATACACTTGGTGAGGAATGTGAATATGAGGTGATTCGTAATATTCATGAAAGTTTAAATGAAATAATTGATGAAGCGAAAGACTCTCCGGAACCTCCTGTTTTAACAAAATCGGAGATGAAACGACTCCTTGCCAACAGCGGTATTACCGAAGAAAGAATCGAGAGTTTTGATACAAACTTTGACCATATTGCCGGAGAAAAAGCAGAGTTCCTCGTAACAAATATTGCTGAAACACGCAAGTTTAGCATTGAAACTCCAGACGTTGTAATCAAGGTAAATCCTGAACGTGCAGATTTGGTTGAAACTAAGATAATTAATGGAAAACAATGTCTCGTAATTGAAATCAATAATCAAGTAGAAGTAAATGGCGTACCAGTACGCACCATCCCAATCGAAGAATAAAGCGCCAGTTTCCACGCACACAAAAAAGAGCTCACTAGTTGAGCTCTTTCGTTTTATATGGTGCTAATTCTAATGGAATAAAATATCCTTTTTCATATCTACAGACCGGACAAACACCTGGAAGTTTCTTACCTGTGTGAATATTTCCACAATTTAGACACATCCATTTCTCACTTTCCTTCGTTTCAAAATATGTGCCGTTTTTTAGCATCTCTGCCAGTTGTCCAAAGCGGTCCCCATGTATCTTCTCAATCTCTGCTATCTGATAAAATGCCGAAGCAACCTCCATATAACCTTCTTCCTTAGCTGTATCTCCAAAGGCTATATAGACGTCATCCGCCTCTTCATATTCATTATGCTGCGCCGCCTCCAACAATCCTTCTACTGTGTCCTGTTTGTCAACCGGAAAGCTTCCACAAATGTCAATCGTCTGGCCTGATAAACTTTTCAACAAGTCATAGAATCGCTCTGCATGTGCACGTTCCTGATTTGCCGTAAATAAAAATACTTCTTGAATAGCGTACAGACCTTGTTCTCTTGCTTCTTCAGCAGCAAAAGTATAACGGTTTCTCGCCTGGCTTTCTCCGGCAAAGGCTTTCATTAAATTTACTTTTGTCTGACTACCTTTAAATTGAATCCCCATGATAAATTCTCCTTGTTTTTTATCATAGTATCCCCATTTTTTCCTATTTATACTAGTTAAACCCAAAGATTCTGTTTGCAACAGTATATGCCAGAGACGACACCTTTCTTCCTGGTTTCCCCGGCAGATTCATGGTCTGTCCTAAGATTCCATAGCGAATCTTCGCATACACTTTTGGGTCTTTTTCTTTTAAATATTTCCACAGTTCCGTCTTCTTTTCCAGATTTTCCGGATTCTTAGAACGTATCGCGATGATAGAAGAAACTGTCATCATAATTGCCAGATAATTAATCATATAGGCCCTTAGTTTTTTATTCGGAATCTTATTCATCTGATACATGTCAATCATTGTTTTATTCACAAACAATTGCTGGTCAATACGCTTAATCATATTCTGTTCATTTACCGACTGACCATCTCTCCCTATAAAATAGCGATAGAAATTTACATTGAGATAGTACATAGTCTTCACGTGTGGCAATGGATAGTACACATAAATATTATCTACATAGAACGTATGCTTTGGCAATTCAAGTCCACACATTTTCAAAAGTTCGGTTCGATACATAACAGAATGCATCAAAATATATTGACCAATTCGAAAATGCCCCATTTCTCTCCATGTCATCACACGCTCTTCCGGCATTACATTTTGGTAGTGAACCACTTTTTTACGTTTTGCTCCGACCTTCTCATACACATAATTTGATATTAGCATATCTACCATCTGCTTCTTCTCAACCAACTCATGCAATGTTTCAAGAATCTTCATATATGCCGCTTCATCTACCCAATCATCACTGTCAACAACCTTAAAATACAGACCTGTTGCATGCTGAAGTCCAGTATTCACTGCATCACCATGTCCACCATTTTCTTTATCAACAGCCTTCACAATTGTCGGATATTCTCTTTCATATCGCTTCGCAATCTCTGATGTGCCGTCCTTAGAACCATCATTTACAATGATAATTTCCACATCTTCTCCACCTTTTAAAATGGACTCAATGGCTTTTTCCATATACTCCTCTGAGTTATAGCATGGTATAGCAAAAGATATATATTTCATTTAATTTCCCCCATCTGATTTTAAAACTATATTTAGTATATCCTATTTTGAAGTTGTTTCCAACTAGGTTTTTAAAATCATAAGAACAATTCTTTCCATATTACTTCTGCTACAGTATCAACCATACCATTAACATACTTTGCAAGCAAGGGATTCCCATGCCGCATCGCATAAGATGTATAAGCCTTAAGCATGGCTATATCGTTGAGTTCATCTCCGACTACAACCACCTCTTGTTCGCTGATTCCTAGCACGCTACATATTCTACGAATTCCTTCTGCTTTATCTACTCCAAATGGAGCAATATCCAGACACCTTCCATTTCTTAGCGCATTCACTTGTTCCCCATACTTGGCTTCTACCTTCTGGGTAAGTGGCTCCACCTCTCTTTTATCCTCAAAAATGGTACTTATTTTATAAAAACCAGAGATGTCTGGCATCTCATCTAAAAGATAATCATAGGTGCCTTCTGTTCCGGCGGTTACTACCCGGATATACTTGTCGTCGTAATTAATGTATACGATTGGCGCACCCCACTCTAAAAGATCCCTGACAAATGCTCGCACGTTTATCATATTACATTCTGTTGCAAAAAGTACGTTACCATTACTGTCAGTGGCATAGCTACCATTGCACAAAACAAGAAAATCAAAATTTGACCCTAATATATTCATCAATTCTGGTATGAAATCCGGTCCGCGCCCGCTAACTACTCCAAACGCGTTTCCTGCCTGTCTCCATTTTCGAATAGCTTCTATCGTTTCCGTTCCTACTCCATTGTAATTTAAGGTTCCATCATAGTCCGTAGCAATTAGTTTCATAAAATCCCTTCTCTATACAACAAATTTTTATTTGATTTTACATGTATCGCTTACCCTTGTCAATCTGAAAGCCTACGTATTGTACTTGCACACAGCAATACGATCTTATTTCATTGAAAGAGAATTATTTAAAAGCAATGTACTATACAAGAATAATACATCTGCATGTTCAAAATCTACAAACTGAGCCAGCATGTCACTTGAAACATACCGCAAATCAATCAAAATAATTTCCGAATATCCCTTGGTAAACAACGGTGCAATACTCGAGCCAAAAGAATCACGAAATATAATCAACCGTTTCCCACTATGATTTTCAGTATCTTTGATTGTAACAATGGGCTGATTACCCGACAAGAACATCTCATATGGATCATGCCCACTCGCTTTATCCATATCATATACAGCTTGGGCTCCCTCCACCAATATTCTGTCTATAATCTCACTTGTCAAATAAGTTATGGTATCCGGTTCGCACACAAGCGCCGACTGTCCCACATAAACTCCACGAAACGGAGTTTCCAACTTATTAACATGATACTCTTGTGAAATATCTGCACCCATGACTGTTGCAATTCTTTCGGCCACATCGATAATTTCATCCTGACGCCAGTGTGTATCCGTATAGTAATAATCATCCAGTTCAAGCAAATCTGAGATTTCGATATATTCCGCAAAATCCATTCTGTCTTTCATATATCGCGAAAAGACGTCGTAATCAATCGACAAATATCCATTCTTTTCCGCAAGATATCTGTTTTTATCCGGTATGACTGCGAAATAAACCTTATTCTCTTTAAAATATTTTTCTTTCACTCTTGCAAATATTTCAATAGCATGGTCTGCCATCTCTAAATTCATTGGATATTCCAGTTTTGATATGTGATTATCTACTGTAAAAATATCATTATTATCTTTTTGTAGAAACAGACCTGTTTTTACATAAGCCTTTATGCTTCTCCACACATCCCTTGCAGGAAATCTATCAACAGCATATTCTTCAAACTCTGTTGCAAACTTACCACTCATTACATGTTCAGCTGTCACTTCCGGAAAGCTTGCAAGAACTCGTCTTTCACTTTCAGAATATTCCGGTGTTTTTCCAAAGATACTCCACAAGGATAGGCCCAAGAAAAATACTGCTGTCAAAACAGTAGTTACAATGTTTTTGTTTTTCATTTTTCCAGACCTCCTTTAAAACCGAAAATATAAAAATGGATTAAACGAACCGTCAACAAGATAGGCTGTAATTATTGTCAACAATGCCAGAAGTACTATCGGTTCTAAATACGTAGCCACCTTTATTTTCGCTATGATTTTTTTCGGTATCGGAGTCGCACCTATTATTGCCAGCAAAAATATAAACCCAAAATTTTTCAGATAATAAATTGCCTCTGCTGAAATAATTGGTATACTAACTACGCCAAACATTCCCCCAATATAGTTTGCCGCCTCTTCCATAGACGATGCATTAAAAATCACAAAACTGATTATAATAGCAAACAACACATATACTCGATTTATCACTTTTGCATTTTGGAGATATTTCAATAAAAACACCTTTTCTATCACGAGTAATACTGCAAAATACAAACCCCAGACAACAAAATTCCACGCTGCTCCATGCCAAAATCCGGTTAACATCCACACAAGAAAAATATTAAAAAACATTCTTGCTTTTCTTACACGCGAACCACCTAGTGGAATATACACATAATCTCGAAACCATGTTCCAAGAGAGATATGCCATCTTCTCCAGAATTCTGTAATACTCTTCGAAATATATGGATAATTGAAATTTTCGATAAAATCAAACCCAAAGATCTTACCAAGACCGATTGCCATGTCGCTATAACCAGAAAAATCAAAATAGATATGAAGTGAAAATGCGACAGCATACATCCAATAAAACAAAACACTCTTATCATCGGACTGTCTGAAAATATCACACAATTCACCGAGTGCATTTGCGATTAAAATCTTCTTAGAAAGTCCCAGTACAAATCTTCTTATCCCAAGTGCTATTTTATCGAAACTATGTTTTCTCTTTTCTAACTGTTTTGCTACATCGCTATATCGTACAATCGGCCCTGCAATTAGTTGCGGAAACATGGTGATATATGTTGCAAGATGAATCGGATTCTTCTGTGCCGGTACTTGTCCCCGATATACATCTATATTGTAACTAAGAATCTGGAATGTATAAAAACTAATCCCTATTGGCAAAGCAATCTTTAATAGTGGTATTGACATACCTGTAACTGCATTCAAATTTGCGATAAAAAAATCTGCATATTTAAAATATCCCAATGCTGCCAAACTTAATACTACTGCAAGCACCAAATACACTTTCTTATATTGGGAATGTTTTTCTATTAATATTCCCAAAACATAGCCCATAGTTATCGTAGCAAACATCAATAATACAAGTTTGGGCTCTCCCCATGCATAAAACACTAGGCTAGACAACAATAGTGCTGCATTTTTAAATTTTCTCGGTGCTATAAAATATAAAATAAGCACGCAAGGTAAAAAATAATATAAAAATGGAATACTTGAAAATAACACTTAATTATCCCTCTGGTTGTTCTTCAAACTTCTTTGGACTCATAAGGAAGAATACTGTGTTGTCTTCACTATCTACAGTAAGTTCTTCAGCTTCTGTACAGATGTTCCAACGAAGTTTTGCGTTATCCTTTAATGTTTTTACAAATGCATCTACATCCGCACCATCTTCAAGCACAAAGATATATCCTACAAATGGAATTGTTCCCATCATTGGTCCAAACATAACACCTTCTTGGAAGCCTGTGATTTCAGCATTGTCAAATCCCATAAGTAAACCGGCCTCTATCGGTGTAGCCATTGGTGAAAATGGGATAATTTCATTACCGATGATTTTATCAGCAATTTCCTGTGCTGTTCCTTCTGAATTTTTTTTGAAATCAGCAAGTAAGATTTCACCTACTGTTTCTGGTTTCTTTGTTTCCTCATTCTTTTTTCCGCTTTCTGTGTTTCCACATGCCACAACTCCTACAACCATAAGTGTTGCTAAAACTAATGCAATCAATCTTTTCATGTTCGTTTTCTCCTTTTTACTTAATAACTTTTTTTGCGGTAATTGTTCTTTCCGCATTGTCAAATTCGAGGATAATAAGTGTTATTTTACCATTCTGCTCAATTTTCATTTCACATTTTGGCATTTTGTCACTGCACTCGATATTCCACCACACCATAATCTGTCCTGATACATTCATATTTTCAGTCGGTACACCGCCATCAACCGTCATATTTCCATGCGACACAGAAAGATTAGCTTCTTTTTCAATAGTCATCTCGACAGGTACACTATAAATTGGTGATGTTCTCATATCCACAGTCGGCGATATATCATAAAACATAATACTTTCTTCAAGTTTATGTCCATTGACAACAATATCAACCGATTTACTTTGCAGAAACAAATTCATTGAAATAATAAGAACAATACAAGCTGCAAATGCAGGCGCCATTTTCAACACTGATGTCATCTGTAAACTTCTTTTATTCAAAGTGCCTTTTTCAACTTTTTCTTTCAGTTCATTCGGTGCACTTATTTTCTTATAAGCATCAATCTCTTCTTTACTGAACATCTCTATCCTCCTGTCTCATTTTTTCAAAGATTTCTCGACCTCGCAGAATCCTCATCTTAACTGCCGATAATGATATGCCGAGTATTTTCGCCGTTTCCTGCTGCGAAAATCCTTCCAGACAATGTAAAATCAACGCTTCTTTGTACTTACTTGGTATACGTGATAATAACTCAAGCAGTTCAGAAACTTCTGCTTTGTCCGGTGCAGCAATGCCAATGACATCCTCAATCGGCACGGATTCCCTGACTTTCAAGTACCTCGTGACATCATGGCATCTATTTACCGTTACTCGCAGTAGCCATGCACGCTCATGTGCATCGTTGTTAAACACAGGTGCCGAAGACATATACTTTATGAATACATCTTGTACTACATCCTGTGCGTCAGCATCAATCGCAAGATATGCTAATGCCACCCTATACAATATGTCTGCGTACTTTTTATATGCAGTTTCTATATTAATGGGTTTTCGGTTAAAAATACTCACTCATCTGTCCTCCCACTATATAAACGTATGAGATATCAAAAAGGTCACAATTACTTGTTTATTATACCAAACTAGTTAATTGCAAGACTAATTTCTGCTTTTATTTTAAAGATTTAGTTTTGCAAGACTAATTTCTAGTTTTCCCGTTTTTTTCCATATTCCGATTTGATTTTAACATAATATTATTCTATAATCATTAAAAATGCACTGGTTT
>JAZRPT010000128.1:0-8856 GCA_045649385.1 Faecalimonas sp.
AGAAAGGTTGCAAGACCCAGAAGAAACACCATTAACATTAAGACGATGATGAAGACCTTACTGCTTTTCACAGCATCGCCTCCTTATAAGCCACACAACACAGCCTGCAATGGCCAGGATGATCACTACACCAAAACCAATAGCAATACCTTTCAGATAGTGTTGTTCCCATGTAGATTCAACAATGACCTCCTGTGTGGTCTCTTCAATGATTTCCGCTTCTTCGTATGGGATTCTTTCACCCCTTACGAGGAGCCGGTGGGTGTTGACTCCAAAGGGCGTGCAGGTAACCAGGGTACAAAGATCCCGATCCTGCTCTATACTGAGGTACGTAGTATCATGGGGGAGAACGGTATTGATTTGGTCTACTTGATAAGCTAGGGTTTCACCCAGCACTTTTAGATAAAAAATATCTCCGACTTCCAATTGCGGAAGGTCGGAGAACATCTTTTGACTTGCCATGCCGGAATGGGCTGTGAGGATGGAATGAGTACTGCTGCCGCCTACAGGAAGAGAACTGCCCAACAGGTGTCCAATTCCACGATCCAACGAGTCATTGTTGGTACCGTGATAAACGGGAAGCTGAACGCCGATCTTGGGGATCTGCACATAGGCCATGATTCCATCACCGGCTATGTTCAACAGGTTCTCATAGTCTTGAGATGCCGCCAACAGCGCCTCTTGGCTATAGGAATCTGTATCGGTCGTACCGGGTGTGATGGATTCGTTGTATCGGATTGCGGCTTCCTTAGCTGCCAGCAGTTCACTATTCTCCGTGTACTCAATGACTGCTTCATAGGAAGTCTGGATCTCCGACGCATAGCGGGCATTGATCCGAGTACTGATGATGGGATAGAGTATCAGTCCTAATGCCAGCAGAAACACAATCCCCGCTGCAAGTATACTCCAAATTTTTGCTCTGTTCATAATTGCCTCCCAAAAAAATACTTACGACTTTTATAGAAAAGTCAACATAGAAAACCGAGGTAATCCGTTAGGAATACCTCGGTTAGTCTTAGAGTAAAATATGAATATGTGTTTTTGGCTATATAACATTTCGTTATTTATTCAATTGCTGGAACAAGAACGGTGTACTCGGTTCCTTCAATCGGAACATTGTCTTTTACATATCTTCCTGTAAACACATAGTAAGGCAAACAATAAGAATCATTGCCGATTGAAGAACTGTCAATATAATAGACCAGTTCACAGTTATCTATTACCGCGGCATCTGCTTCATGAGGTGCAGCAGACATACGGTGTGCCTTTTGATTATATAGAGCATTAAGGGCAGTTTCTTGAGAAATTGCCTTTTCGGTAGATGCATACTCAATAATTGGATAACATTTGTTAATTGCAGCCACATCTCCATTTCTATCTATGGTCACATTAAATCTAGCGTTACCCCATACATTCTTTCCGTTCAAGACTGGATAAAAATATACTTCATGCCCGACAATTGTCGGCGCTGCCATAACACCGTCTACCGGCGCCTGACCATATTCAATATTTCCAATTTTGATATTTGAAAACAAGTCTAAGTCAACCTCAAACAATTCTGCGACTTCAGTAGCAATCGCGATACATTGTTCTCTACTTAATTCAGAAGCTCTTGTTTCTTCATAAATTGAATTTAAAATAAGCGTATTCTGAAGAAACCAATATCCAGTATCCTTATTAATCTCCAATAATTGATTATTATTGCGATTAAACCAACGATCCTCTTTGTTTTCCCATTTTGATACATTTTTTACTTTATCATTGATAGATGCTTTTGTATCAACAGGATCACGCTTCAGGATTCGATATACATCAACATTTTCTCCGCTAGTTGAAAAGTGAAGTTGATCGGAAACTCGAATTTCGATGTTGTTATTATCCACTGCACCAACAAGTGGTAGGTTTATCTCGTTATAGATTTCTGGATACGAAATCGAAGTAAGATTAGCGGAACAACCACATATTCCGAGTATAATAGATACCATTACAAGAAAAATGGAAATGCATCGAACTCTTTTCATAATTAAACCCTCCTGGAAAATTATATTATTTCAAAGTCTAAAACGTATTTCCGGTTCCTGCAATCTCTACCGTGTAGTAAGAGTACTGAGAAGAATTCGATGCATACCCCGGAGCCCTTGTAGTGGCACCAGAGTAAAAAGTATCATTCGCTGCCGAATTCCATACACAAACACGCGCCTTGACCGTATTGCTGTTTTGTGGCTGATAATATTTTGCTGATTCAAAAAATGCCGTTTTAATTGGCTCTACATAATCAACCATTCGGTAACCGAACATATTACCTTCACGAGAATCTAAATACATAACAGTGGCAAAACCTAATTCTTGGCGACAACCAGAACTCATTGTTGAAAAGGCATTGACAGATTGAGTGGTAGTACCCCAGTTAAGCCAATTACATGTATACATCGCTACATACTTATGATTAAATCGTGTACTCTGACTACTTGCGTTATTGGACGAAGAAGTTGCATCTGAGTGAGTAGTATTTGATGCCGATACAACATGAAAGTGTGCTGCCCTATAGTTGTCGATTATTTTACCATGGCCAGAATAGACAAACAGATCAACATACGATGCATTAAGAAAACGCGAAGGATATGCTTGTCCATCGTAATATAAATAGCTCCTTGTGACATCAACTGGCATCCAGCTGGCGAGCTTTTGCACTAGAGATTTACCCGCTCTGCTACCGTGGGAACAATTTGTGTAATCGTTAACACCGAGACCACCAAAGCTATCAATACCGGGATTAGTTTCGCCCGAAGCACGTGATGTAATTACTTCATCACTTACTTGAGTTACTTCGTCTACGCTGGGAGAATTGTCATCAAACGATGCAGCCAAAGTTGGACTAACAATCTGACACAGAATAAAGATACTTGTTAACAAACAGAGAATTCTTTGACATTTCCGACGCATGTAAACAACCCCTTTCAAAAGATGAACGAGTACCATACAATATTTATGTTATCTAGTTGAACTACCGAAATGGGCACATCTAAGTTCTCGGACATGTCTTGGTAACAGAAGTAGGAGTAATCGCAACACCTCCACATGTACCAGTGACCTTAAGTGTGTATGTAAGACCTCGCGTAACCGTACACGTTTCATTCATCGAAATTACAGAAGTTCCGGTTTTGTGCCAGGAATCAATAAGAGTTGATCCGCGCCATAATTCCATTGTAATATCAATCTTCTTGCCAATACTGGAGAGTGTGTACTTGCATGTTGCAGTAGATCCAGAAAATGATAAGGTAGGTTCAGATACAACAGCTCTTTGTTCCGTAGCATAAGCACTAGGTGCACACATTAGAATCAAACATAAAGAAATAATAATTGCTCGCTTCCACATATAATTCACCCCCTTTCAATGTGTTACTAATGTAAACGAAAGAAAGGGGGTAAAACAGGACATTATTAGATTGCAAATTGTTATTTTGTAGACTTCACCAATTTTACAGACTCTGCAATGTGCAAAATGTCATCTGGAGGCAAGAAAGATGTAATCGCAAAAGCCACTTGGTTAGCATCATCACTCCAAATGAGTCCATGTGATTCATTTGGATCCAATGATATATAGAGATCACCATAAAACTCGTTGACATTTACCTGCTTAACTTCATAGTGTGAACCGAGCATTTCTACTTTTACTGGTGAATCAGCTTGCGGTTTATAACAATTGAATGTAAATCCATCAAGTTCATTTTCTGGATTTTGGTAAAGCTTAATTATAGAATCAGGCATCGATTCATCATAAATAAGTTCATAACCTTCCGGTATCCAAGTGATGTCATATTCGGGAATTACATCATCATCTACATTATCGCTAAACCAATAAGTAGTATAATGTTCAAAAGTTTTCTTAAACCAGCCAATAACTGTTGCACGAACTTCGGTGTTGAATACACACAACATAGAGAAGCCTATCAGGACAACCAATACAGCAGCAACGGCGCTTCGAGCCAGCTTTTTCCAATTCGCTTTTCTTGCTGTAGTCTTCTTCAATTTCTCGATTTTCTCTTCAAACTGAGAAGTGAACTGTCCCGTACACTCTTCAGGCTCAGGCAGAGAATGAAGCATGGCATCACTAACCATCGCTGTAGCAATGGCAAGTTCTTCATCAGTGATTAAGCGTTTGGTCATACTACTTCACCCTCCTTTTCCAATAATTCCTGTAGTGCCTTTTTTGCACGAACGATCAACTTACGAACACCAGAATCGGACATTGATAAAATTGATGCAATTTCCTTAGCCGAAAACCCGTTATGGTATCGAAGCAGTAAGACTTCTCGATACTGGGAAGGAAGCTTTGCAATAGCTGTTGCAATGGGATTGTCCATTTCAAAAGGAATTTCCACTCCGGAAATATCTTCGTTGAACTCGAAAGTTTGCCGCTTTTGGATCTTGCGCAGGAGATCAATAGCTTTCCTCTCAGTAATTATAACGATATAGGAACGTGTTTTGGGACTGTCAACCTCAAGAATGTTATCAAGATTTTCAATTATCGAAATAAACGCGTGATGTACCGCATCTTCTGCATCGTGATGGTTCTGCAGAATCTTGTAAGCCACATGAAGCATGAGATAGCGATATTTGGTATATAGTTTTTCGAATTTTTGCTGATCATCCGGAGAGTCAATCATTGCCAAGTAGGTAATCAATCCGAATTCCCCCTTGAATGAGTATTTCTCCGTCATTATATCATTTATATATCAAAATACAACAAGTAATACCGGCTATAAATGTTTTACTTAATTTCCTGCTCTAGATCGCGAAACAGATCAGAGTTAAAGAATTCATCAACACTAATTCCCAGACCATCGCAGAGTTTCTTTACAGTGGCAACGGTTGCACTGTTATTGCGCCCGCTGACAATATTGTTTACGGTTGACTGTGTGACACCGCTGATACTGCTCAGCTTGTTGAATGATATATCGCGCTCCTGACATAGTTCAACAATTCGCTGTCGAACAGCTTCGCCTACTGCCATGGTCATCACCTCCACATAAAATGATAACGAAGCAGTAAGGAAAAGATTACCCCTTTTGAGTTAATCTAACTCAAAAGGGGTAATGGTGTATCAATCACTATTTCTTGAAGCAACATCATTCGGAGGTGTATTGCTCTATTTGATCAGTTGAATTCAACTGGATTTGTTTAAGTAAATTTAAAATATCTTATATTTAGTCCCGTTTTCCAATTTATCATTCGTTTATATTGATATATGGAGATAAGGGAGGTGGTTCCGATGTACAAGTCACACATTGTAAGAAGAAAGAGTAATACAAGAGCAATTATGGTGACTTGAACATAAGGAGGAACATATGAAAAGGTTTACTGCAATCATCATAATATTGGCACTTCTTATTTGTGCGTTTCCTGCAGCATCTGCAACCTCTATGGAAGAAATTGTTTTCTACGAAGTTACTGAAAACGGTGAAAACATTGTCTATGCAAATAACGATGGAACCAGGGCAACCTATAAAACAATTATTATGCAAGGAAACACATACAGTGCCTCTGACTGTAGAGTCTTCAAAGAGGAAATGCTTGCAAGTGGCAATGGATATACCACATATGCATTGAGAGGCTGGAATACATCTTCTGATGTCCCGAATACAAACAGAGTCACAGAATCTCAGTTCAAAGAGATGAAGAATTATCACGTGGCGTATTACTCTGGCCACGGAGGTTTTTCCGGTGGTCATCCTATCGTAAACTATGTACCAAGTAATTCTTCTCAGAATTATGGAACAAGCAGCCCTATCAATGTCGCAACTGCTTTAGGCGTTAGTACATCCAATTGGCAAAACAATGCCTACATTAAAACAACGGATCCGACAAGAGTCCTTGTTTTGGCTGCTTGCTCTCAGCTAGATTCTAACTGTGTAAAATACTACGCACGAATAATGAAAGCATCCAGTATTCGTGCAATTGCTGGTTATCACGATGTTGCACCTTCTGATGGTGACGATGTAATTGCGAGAAACTTTGTAGAAACAGCTGATGCAGGAAATAGTATAATGTATTCTTGGCAAAATGCTAATCCTGTTTCTAACTGGGCAGTACTTGTGTATCAGAGCAACTATAATCAGTATTATAGATTCCCCGGTTTTCCTGGTAATACATACTCCGATCCTACTGATCTGACTGTGTATAGATATGCAAATTACCTTTCCACCCCAGGAACAGTTACTACCAGCTTGGGTACAGATATTGAATCTATGCTTCTCGGACTTCCTTTATCGATCACAACAACTGGTGCTAATGCCAGAACAGATATCCAAAGCACTAGAAGAGAATTGGATGAATCTCTTACATCTGTGGCTGATAATGACAATGTAGTTCAAAACTATTTACTTGAGTATTTCTCCGAAGATCTTACTTCTGACAAGGTTTGCGTTGAGAGCTATGTGACTAGAGAAGAAGCTGATACGGAACTCGGCTTGTTGTCTGAAACGGAAACTGTAGTTGAACGTACATACAACTACTATGACACCTATAACGGCATTAAAATTGCAGATAGCTACGTCGGTGCCAGCGTTGATGTAGGTGGTGTTAAGAATGTGTCTTATGCGAGAAAGGAAGTCCTTTCTGCAGGAAAGTGTGCAAACGAACTGTCTGTACAGAAAAATGCCCAAAAGAAACTACTTACCAAAGAAGAAGCTGTTGAAGTTGTTAGAACTAAAGATACCTGTTGTAGTGAACTGACTGTTCTGGGAATTTCTTTGGCTTATGCACCGGTTAACGGTGGAGAACATGTCCTTTGTTATGAAATTCAGTCCAATCATGGCTTTACTTATGTTAGTGTTGAAAATGGTAACATCATCAATTTAGTATAACTGTCATACAATAAATTAGTGGGTATGTGCAGAGGAGGGGCAAATATGCAACATAAAATTAGGATCAATATAAAAAAGTTTGTACTATTGATGCTAGTCATGTTACTGATCATTGGTACTTTCCCTGGTTGCAACAATATCAATCAGAGTTTAGACATACCTACTGAAGATACCGGCGCAATCGCAACAGAAAGTGCAGTGGAACCAACAGAATCTACTGAGGCTTCGATATCGACAACAGAGCCTGATGAAACCGACATTGAAGGAAATCACTATGCCGAAGTTCAGGAACAAATGGGGGATATGGAAGTGCTTGACGCAGAAGGACGCTTCTATTTCGAGAATGATATATATCGAAAAGATATATTTTCCATTGCTGATTTAGAACAGTTTAGGCGTGATGGCATCTACTTCCAAGAATGCATTGATCCCCCGGAGATGAATGAAGGTAGCCATTATGCTATCCATACACTAACACAAGATGGCCACATTGAATTTGAGAACACCACCTTTTCTAAGGAAGTTACGGTATTAAACAATTTAATTCATGCAGAGTTTACCTATGCAGATACTGATACGACAGTAATGCTGACACAAATTAACCCGACATATAAAAATGAACTCCCAAGGTTGAATTATGTTTTAAGTCCTTCTCCAGATGTTCATAATGCATTGGTTGTGTTTGCTTGTTTAACAGAAGATGCCAAAGAAGTTTTAGTTCCGGCCTATATTGATTTAGAAACAGGCAAGATTCACGAATTCATGTATGGTGGGAATTTGGGCGACTATATGGATCTGGATCTCAAACATGGCTTTACTGGGTGTGCTATTTCTGCGAACGATAATGTTGTTTTCCGACATGCTTATGGAAAGTGGTACTATTCAAGTGCTGAGGATGAGTGTGTGTATGATTTAGAGGAGATTGTTGGCACTGCGATTTCTGATAGTGTACTTCTTGAAAATTCCGTTATTTGTTGGAACGAAGATGGTGATATTTGGCGCGTTGATACAATAGATGTTGCTGTTACCCAGATATTTGATGATATAAATCTGCAGTTCTACAGAGGAATTGATGAGGGTGGACCATGCACATTTATTCTATATAAGGATAACGCCGATGTACTTCATGTCTATGATTTCCTCACAGAGACTGATACATTGCTGACCGATACAGGCGAATGGGAGATTTTTGGCGGCTTATGCCAACCCAGTCCAGACGGAAGAAAGTTTATGATCGGCAAGAAAGACGGTAATGGTTATCAGTTTGGCATTTTCAACTGTGATACCAATATGTTTACATCCTTTGCTAGAGAGGGTGCGGTAACAGAAGATGTTTTAGAGTGGGTACGTGATGATCAAGTCATGATTCTCTCGTCCGCAACTAAGGAGTTATATTTGTATACTGTTAAGTGAATTTGTTTGTTATGATTGACTATTAATCTCCTATAAAAAACTATTAAATATAGGCTATATTGAGTTGTACAGAAAGGAATAGAAGCAGATGAAAAAAGGTAAATATTTAATAGCTGTTTTGATACTGATAGTTTCTTTGGTTGGCACTATCCTGGCGCCTGTTCCAGTAAGTGCTGCAGTAATTGATGTACCTATCGTTGAACCGAATTATGCTGTTTTTTTATGTGAGTGTGGTGGTACCGCAAGCTTTAATGGATATGAAAAAATAGGGGACATAGAATATGTTAGATATTATTGTCCAAGTTGTAAGTGTTACTTTTACCGCGAGAAATATCAACGAGGAATTCCGGATACGGTTTAACTTTCCGCGTTAATAATGAAATTTTAATTGTTGTATGGGCCGCCTACAAAAAGTAGGCGGCCTAATAGTTTCAAAAGGGGAGTATTATGCTGCGTTTTCCTTCTTGTTCTTCATAGAGATCAGAACGATGGCGGCCGCGGCACCGGCCATGGTCAGGATGCCAACGATGGTAAACATCATAGTGCCGTTATCACCAGTTTCGGGCAGGTCAAATCC
>JAZRPT010000129.1:0-26916 GCA_045649385.1 Faecalimonas sp.
ATCGAGTGCAAATATCTTCTTGTCTTTCAATGCTTCCGGCACATCACCTCGCACAATACGCTGTGCCAGTCCTTCTACCGCTGCTGTTTTACCAACGCCCGGCTCTCCAATTAAAACCGGATTATTCTTTGTCTTTCTTGATAAAATACGAATGACATTTCGTATCTCTGCATCACGGCCGATAACTGGGTCAAGTTTCTGTTCCCTTGCGCGTTCTACCAAATCCTGGCCATACTTATTAAGAGTGTCATAAGTCGCTTCCGGGTTATCACTTGTCACCCTTTGATTGCCCCTTACTGTAGCAAGCACCTGCAAGAACCCTTCGCGGGTAATTGCAAACTCTTTGAAGACGGCTTTTATTTCCTTATTTGAATATCTAATTAATGCCAAGAACAAATGCTCTACAGATACATATTCATCACCCATCTGTTTTGCTTCGTCTTCTGCATGAATCAGCACTTTGTTAAGGTCCTGACCAATATAGACCTGGCCACCTTGTACCTTTGGACGCTTACGCAGCCCTTCCTCCACACGATTGATAAACAGTTCCTTCTGAATATTCATCTTTTCTAATAGTTTCAGAATAAGACTGTCGTCCTGTGTTAATAATGCATATAATAAATGTTCTTGTTCTATTTCCTGATTGCCATACTCGTAGGCAACTTTCTCGATGGCTTGTACCGCTTGTAATGAATTCTGAGTAAATTTGTTAATATTCATACCAATACCTCCCATATTTTCTTGTTATATGTTTGGTATAACATAAAAATTAGCACTCGTCAATAGAGAGTGCTAATAATTTTATATTTATTTTACTTTTAACTTTAACATTAAGGCTTCCTGAAGAACTTGGGAGAAGTTAACCCCCATCTTCATTGCTTCCTCGTTAAGCCACTCAGGGATACTTAGCGTTTTCTTTACTGCTCGTGAGTTGTGTTTCCTACAATATTCCATCATGTCAAATTCAACTACTACTATAATTCCATCTTGCACAGTTACTTCATCTGGTTGTGATGCTTTTGGCACTTCTATTCCTTCTGATTTTCTGCTTGTTATTGCAAACCCTAATGCATCTACTGCCATTTCATAGGCTGCCTCCATATTATCTCCTTCAGTAAAACATTCTGGAAAATCCGGAAATGACACCCAAAATCCATCTTGTTCACGGTGAAATATCGCTGGATAAAATAATTTGTTCATTTTAAACCTGCCTCCTTTAATATTGCTTGTTCTAAACCTGTTTTCATTTCTTTTGAATGATACGGCACAATTACCTGTCTCTGTGTTTTTTCATTTCGTAATTTGACATGGGAACCATTTTGACTCACTATTTTAAACCCATTTTTCTTAAGAAGTTTTATCATCTGTTTTGGTGTTAACGGCATCTTTTGTACTCCTTTCATTATTTTAACACGTAATATTACGTATGTCAAATTGTTATACTTATACAAAAATTCACACAATCATAAGCATACACTTCCTTTTTATTTATTAAATTGTTCAAACATAGAAATAAGTTGACGACTCGCCATGAATTGTATTTGGAAATATTTGAATGTTCGAAAATGTTTAATCATGTTATCACAGTTATTGAAAAAACGCAAGAAGGCAAGTGCTACAAATACAACACTTACCTTCTCTATATTTATATCATATTCTACTTCTTCACAAATACAGATTTCGGCTGTTTACAAACCGGACATACGAATTGCTCCGGCACTTCTTCAAATGGGATTTCCCCTCTGTGCTCATATCCACAAATACCGCATACCCATTTTTCTTCTTTTTGAACAACTTCTTCCTCTGCAATGTATGTAGGTGCATTCTTAGGGCTCTTGCCTTTTACTACCTTGTGGTAGTATGCATAGGTCATCGCATCTTCGTCTTTCAACACATCTGCCGCAATCACTTCTCCTAAGAATACTGTATGTGTAGCCGTCTCCATCTTATTAATTACCTTGCACACCAGATAACTGCATGCATCCGCAACTACAGATAGCCCTTCTTTTTCTAACGCTTCCACTCCATCGAATTTGTTCACATCTTTTCCCGATTGGAAACCAAAGGTTCCGATTAGTCCTGGGTCTGATTGTTCTGTCAAAATGGAAATTGCAAACTTTCCTGTTTTTTCAATACAAGCATTTGTATAGTTATCATGGTTGATGCTAACCGCAATAGTAGCTGGCTCTGAAGTAATCTGCATGGCACTGTTGGCTACACATCCCGTTGGTCTTTCGCCATCTAATGTGGATACAATATAAACTCCATACGACATATTACGAAATGCATTCTTATTAATCATCATTTTACCTCCAAATTTTAAATCAGTAATAATTACTATTATTGTAACATATATTTCCATAATTGCAATACAAAAGCAGTAAACTTTTCACAAAATTTACCGCTTCGTATTATTTATAATTCATTGGTCGGTGGTTGACAGCTTTGTCCGCGACAGATATAAAAGGTGGTTTTGTCATTTTTCAATGGATATTCTTTCGTAGGTCCTACTACTGCATGCGCAAGAACATGCAATGGAATTCGTGTGGGCAAATCTTTTAGTTCTTCTTTTGTCTTCACTACAATGGTCATTTTCTCCGGTGCATCCATATAATCAGATAGCGCGGTTAAATACATTGCATAGCCCGTAGGATAACGCCCCACTTCACTTGCCATATAATCCATTTGACGCTTTGCAAGGTCGTAGTATCTTGTATCCTCTGTGAGATAATATAACTGAACAAAATTATATGCCATCAGTGAATTTCCGCTTGGAACGGCGCCCCCATTGTTTGCTTTCGGCTTTATAATGAGTTGTTCATTCTCATCGCCATATAAGAAGAATCCTCCATGTTTTTCATCCAGGAACTCCCCAAGAATCTTATCACAGAATAATTTTGCTCTTTCCAGATATTCCTCACAGAACGTAGCTTGATATAATGCTAGTAATGCAAATATTTCATTTGCATACTCATCCAAAAATCCATTCTCACCATGCTTGCCTTCTCGATAGCTTACAAAAAGTGTATTCCCTTTGCAAAGTTTTTTCTCTATAAGGTCCTGTGCCCTTTTTGCTCCATCGAGATACTTTTCATTTTTACTGATACGATATAAGTGGCACATAGCCGCAATCATAAGTGCATTCCATGATGTTAAGATTTTATCATCCAAGTGCAAAGCATACCGTTTCTTTCGGTATTCATAAATTTCTTTCAGATACGGTTCAAATTCCTCAACAGATTGCTCGTGCTGTAACAAATTGGGAATACTTTTCCCCTCGAAATTTCCTTCCTTTGTAATATCATACTTCTTGTTAAATGCAGCTCCTATTTCTTCCCCCAGTATATCGATAATTTCCTTTGGCTCAAATACATAGTACTTACCTTCCACGCCTTCACTATCTGCATCCTGTGCACTGTAAAATCCACCTTCCGGCGAGGTCATTTCCCGCAGAACATACGTAGCTGTTCTTTCTGCAACCTTTAAATAAAGTGATTCGTTCGTAATCTGATATGCTCTGCAGTATGCCATTATTAATAAGGCGTTATCATATAACATTTTTTCAAAATGAGGTACAAGAAAATATTGGTCAGTGGAATATCTGGAAAACCCTCCACCAATGTGGTCAAACAGACCCCCTCTATACATTTGCCGTAAAGTCTTATGAACCATTCTTATTGCATCTTCATCCTGACTTTTTTCATAGTGTGTCATGAGAAACAACAGGTTATGCGCTGTAGGAAATTTAGGTGCACGTCCAAATCCACCAAACCTCTCATCAAAACTTTGCTTGTAATATTTCAAAGCTGTATCCAAAAGTTTTCTATCTGCTTCTCCCTCTGCTGATTCTCCCACATTAATAAGCGCAAGGATCTGGTTTGCAGAATCTAGCAAAACCTTTCTGTTTGTTTGCCAGTTTTTATGAATAGACAGCAGGAGTTCACGGAGACCCATTTTCCCATAGCGCGCGGTCTTTGGAAAATACGTTCCCGCATAAAAAGGTTTTTGTTCCGGTGTTAAAAAAACGGAGGTTGGCCAGCCACCACTTCCGGTAAGCACCTGACACACGGTCATATAGATACTGTCTATATCCGGTCTTTCCTCCTTGTCTACTTTTATAGAAATAAAATACTGATTCAAAATATCTGCAATTTCCTGGTCTTCAAAACTCTCGTGTGCCATAACATGACACCAGTGACAGGTACTGTATCCAATACTTAAAAAAATCGGTTTATCTTCTGCTTTCGCCTTGTCAAATGCTTCTTTTCCCCACGGATACCAATCCACAGGATTGTTCACATGTTGAAGCAAATAAGGACTGACTTGGTCTTTTAAATGATTTCGCATGTCGGTCACCTCTTTCACATATATCTCCTATTATGCCAAGCAGATACTTTTTCATACAAAAAATGCAGTAAACCTATTGGTCTACTGCATCAATATCTTTTGATATATCCTAATGTCCTCCGCAATGTGAACCGCATCCGTGGGAACCACATCCACCTTCATGATGATGGTGTTCTCCATGATGATTGCAACTTACATTTGGATTATATTCCAATGCTTCTTTTAACAACGCCTCTACTGCCGCATCCGCATCACCGGATACCCCGCCAAACAATTGAATACCAGCTTCTGCAAGTGCCATCTGTGCGCCCATTCCAATACCACCACAGATTAAAACTTCCACACCTTGTGCCTGCAAAAATCCAGCTAATGCGCCATGTCCGCTGCCGTTTGTATCTACTACTTCGGAAGAAACAACCTTCCCTGCCTCTACTTCATATATTTTAAACTGTTCTGTGTGGCCAAAATGTTGAAAAATCTGACCATTCTCATATGTTACTCCAATTTTCATAATTCACGTCTTCCTTTCAAGTTATCTTATTTCTTATTCTTCATCAAAATCTTCATCTGAAGATTCTTGCGCTCCTCCGTCCAAATTCGCTCCGCATTTCGGGCAGAAATTTACTCCTGCCTCTAAACGTGCTTCACACTTTGGACATACTTCCAATCCTTTTAATTTTGCAATTTCTTCTTTCGCTTTACGGATACTGTCCTCTCGCTCAGAAATCGCTTCGCAAAGCTCGATAAATTCCTCATCTATGGCTTCGCCTTTTTTATATCTCTCATATATCATCTTTCCGATGTCTTTATAATCACGTTCATTGTTACGTTCCATCGTACCGATTTGGCTTTTTATTTTAGTAATTTCTACAGTTTCCTCCGCTTTTTTTGATATAACATCAACTGCTTCTCCTGCTTTTTGAGTTACTACATCAACTGCTTTTCCTGCCTTCTTTGATATAATCTTTCCTAAATCTTCTAAATTTGCAAAAAAATCTGTCATTTTTATTTCTTCCTTCCATCTGTCATATTTGCCTGATTGTCTCAAATGTATGAAATACATTCAGCGTACCATACCCCCACTCTCGATTCGGATATTCCTCATTCGGCCTTTTTTCTGTTCCTATCACGAGGAGATTTCTGACCTGAGTAGAATCAATGGTTCTCTGCTGTAAGCCATACACCACCCATTCCATAATGAGTGCCGCCGCCCCTGCAGTAATCCCTGCCGCAATACTGGAAGCGGTTCGTGTGACAAATTGGTTTCTGGTTGTAGCACCGGTTACATTGACACCGGGAGCTACAAAATCAGGCTTTACTCTATTACTTCTAGTATAGCCTCTTCCGGACTGAATGGCAATAGAATTGTCATTTCCATTGTAAAATCCTACGGTCATTGCGGATAGGGTGCTTCCAGGCTCCGTAATGGTATAATCCGGATTGGACTGAATAAAAAACACCTCGTTTTCCAGAAATTCTGTCATGGGGAGCCACATATGAAAGGTTCCTTCTTCTATCTGAACCGGTTCCACCGAAACCTTCCATATTCCAGGAGTTGGATTAATGAGCCGAAAAAAGATGAGTTCTGAATTTAACCGTTCAACAAACACTTTATAGTCAACGGTTACTGTTGTTCTCTCCAGTACAAATGTATAGTTTGCAGTCTGCTGGCTCCGTATCGGAAAACGATAGGTCTGTTCCCCGCTTGGTGAAATAATAGAAACAGCAAATAAATCCAAGGCATCCGACCAAAGTTCCATGCAGAATCCGGACACATTGTCACCCACACGAATCTCCACCTGTTGGGTATCATTGACACTGTCAGCATTTCCAAGAAAATGATGCCTTTGATTGGCTTCATTTCCTGCCGCAATCACAATTGCCCGATTCCCAATATTCCCATAAATGTCAAGTACACTTGCAAGTGGTGAATTCGCTGTCCGTCCACCCATGTTTGTCCCAAGTGCAATACAGATAACAAGGGGAAGTCCTAGTCTGTCTGCCAACTGATTTAAATAAGAAACCCCAAGCATAATATCATTCTCCTGATAGCAAGGTACATCGGTACGGATGAGATAGAAATCCTTTAGATACTGCTTGGCTGGTTTTAATTTCACTACGGCGATTTGCGACTCCGGTGCTGCTCCTAGAAATTGGTTTTCCTCGCTGGCACTTCCTGCTGCTACACTTGCCACAAAGGTTCCATGACCATTCTCATCCCTACTGGGCACCAGTCCCAACGGATTTTCATTCTGAAGTGCCAGGTCAATCTGCTCCTGCGTATATTCACTTCCATATGACAATCCCTCCGGCAACTGTCCCTCTTGTATAGTCTGGTCCCAAATCCCTACGATCCGACTACTTCCATCCAGATTCCGAAAGATAGGGTTCTGATAATCAATTCCGGTATCAATAAATCCAATCAGGACTCCACTTCCTTGTAGGTTTAAAGTGGGATAATTCTGCACTTGTATGATGCCTGCTTGCTCTAAAGCCTGTGTATCTAAAAGTGTATAACACTTTGGAACTGAATTATAGGGGTATCTTCCAAACTCTATTGGATCAGCCAACTGGCTTTCTATATAAATGAATTTGTAAAAATCTCCTACTCTCTGCTCACATTCTACGTTTGGAAATCTCGCTTCAAATAAGTCTTCTTGTAGAGTGCTTACTATAAAATCTCGGTAATCCTCTGATAAAATTTGCTCATGGCATGATTCTAAAGGCATGATAATCCTTAATCTTTTTGTTTATTATATGAAAAAAGAGCCTGCTTTGACAGACTCTTTCATACGCAATAAACCCATTTATTTCACAAATCCAAATATCTTACCAAGCCAAGTTACGCTCCACTCTACCCAGCGTCCCACATAAGCATCATCTGAACCAACCTCTTTGGTACAGGTTGACATACCATGTGGTCCTTCCGGCATAATGTGCAACTCAAATGGAACTTTTACCGTAGACAATGCTCTTGCCATGGCGATGCTGTTTTCTATCGGCACAACCTGGTCGTTTGCCGTATGCCATAAAAATGTCGGCGGCGTTGTAGAATCTACATGATTATTCAGCCCAAACCATGCATATTCTTCGCTACCTTCTTGTGAACCACTTACATTTGTAATAGAACCCTTATGTGCATATTCATCCGCTGTAATAACCGGATAACACAAAACCATTGCATTTGGTCTGATATCCTCATTGCGACTCCATACCTTCAAAAACTTTTCTTCATTATACAGTGTACCAAGAGAACCTGCCAAATGTCCTCCTGCGGAGAAACCACTTACAGCAATTTTATCTTTTAAAACTCTCCACTCATCTGCATATTTTCTAATGTGAGCTATAGTGGCTGCCAATTGACAAAGCGGCTCAAAATTCTTGGCTCTTTCTCCTACTGAATAAGTCAGCACAAACACGTGATATCCTGCTGCGAAATACTCTTTAGCAACCGGTTCTCCCTCACGGTCTGATACCATACCGTATCCGCCACCCGGACAGACAATCATAGCTGGAAGACATCTATCCGCCATCTCATTGGAAAAGCCACACGTCTGAACATATGCTTTTACACTACAGTTTTCTACTCCCTCTGGTTGAAATTCAAAATATCTCATATCCTTTTCCTCCTTGATTAACCGGTAATCTTCGCCTGACCACGCATAGTAATCATCGGCGCACCGTTTCCTTCCACATATTCTTTTGTGATAGTCACGATTCCAATGTTATCGTCTTTTGGAATCTCATACATGATATCTAACATAAATTCTTCAATAATCGAGCGAAGCGCTCTTGCTCCTGTATCCTTTTTCATAGCTTTCGCTGCTATGGAATGGAGCGCCTCGTCTGTGAAATCAAGTTTTACTTCATCAAGCGCTAACAGTTTCTGATACTGCTTCAATATCGCATTCTTAGGTTCTCTTAATATCTTCACAAGCATGTCTTCATCCAAACCTTGTAATGTGAAAATAATCGGAAGACGACCGATAAATTCCGGAATCATACCAAAGTTGCGAAGGTCTTCTACTGTCACCTTCGAAAGCAGATTCTTCTCCTTATCGTATTTATCCTTTAAATCTGCGATAAATCCCATGGACGATTGCTTATTCAAGCGTTCTTTAATAATATTTTCCAAATCTGGAAACGCTCCGCCACAAATAAACAAAATGTTCTTTGTGTTGACTGTTGCAAGTGGAACCATCGCATTCTTGCTATTGGCACCTACCGGTACTTCCACTTCACTGCCTTCTAACAGTTTCAACATACCCTGTTGCACTGATTCACCACTAACGTCACGCTGACTGGTATTTTTCTTCTTTGCAATCTTATCAATCTCATCGATAAAGATAATACCTTGCTCCGCTCTCTCCACATCGTTATCAGCTGCTGCAAGCAGTTTTGAAACTACACTTTCAATATCGTCCCCTATGTAACCTGCTTCTGTAAGGGACGTGGCATCTGTAATTGCCAGCGGTACATCCAAAAGTTTGGCAAGTGTTTTCACCAAATATGTTTTACCACTACCTGTCGGTCCAATCATCAGCATATTGGACTTTTCAATCTCAATATCATCCATTGTGTCAGTTGCAACACGCTTGTAATGATTGTAAACAGCCACCGCCATTGCCTTCTTCGCATATTCCTGTCCTACCACATATTCGTCTAGTTGTGCCTTGATTTTGTGCGGTGCCGGAATATCCTTGATATCGATAATCGGCTTCTTCGGCTCACCCTCTTTTTTCTTCTTCACCTTTTGCTTTTTGGGAAGTATCCCTTCCAAATCCGACATATTCATAAAATGAATGCCCGGCGTATTGGTAAGCTGGCTTAAATCAAACGGCATATTGTTCATTGCATCAAAGCTCTTTTGCATACAATCCTGACATACGCAAATGTTGTTTGGCAGATCAATCATTTTCCCTGCAACGCTTTCTGGCCTGTGACACATGAAACAATATTTTTCATAGCCTTCATCATCACCCACTTCTGGTTTATCTTCTATAATATCTGTTTTTCTCTTATCTTCCTCTGTGAAATCTATTCTGTCTGACATAAATTTTCCCCTTTTTGTATTTCATACAAAACATATTATAACGCATATAATTTTGTACTACAAGTGAAGTTTTTCTAAAAAAACCACCACTCGATTTGCCTCGAGTGATGGTTTTATTTTATTACACGAATTTATATACTGTAGTTGTCTTGTATACTTCGCCTTTCTTAACTACCGGGCTTGGGAAGTTGTCGTGGTTAATCGCATCTGGATAATGCTGTGTTTCGAAACAAATTCCCTGACGTTTTTTATATGTAGCTCCTGATTTTCCCGGTTCTGACACAAGGAAGTTTCCTGCATAAATCTGAACACCTGGGAGGTCTGTGTACACTTCCATCGTAATACCACTCAAATCAGAAGAGATCTCGATTACTTTTTTGAATTCTCCATTATTATTTAAGCACCAGTTGTGGTCGTATCCACCGGCATAGTTTAATGCATCGTAATCTTCATCAATATCTCTTCCGACTAATTTCTTCTCACGAAAATCCATTGGGCTTCCTTCTACTAAGCGGATTTCTCCTGTAGGAATCAGTTTGTCATCCGTTGCTGTAAATGCATCTGCATCTACCCATAACTCATGCTCTAGGATATTCCCTGAAGCATGACCGTTTAAGTTGAAATATGAATGGTTTGTCATATTGATTACTGTATCTGCGTCTGCTGCGCCATTATAATCAATCTTAAGTTCATTGTCGTCTGTCAATGTGTATGTTACATCTACATCAAAGTTTCCCGGGAATCCTTGGTCTCCATCTGGGCTGTGAAGTGAAAGTGTAATGCTGTTTTCCGTTGTTTCCTTTACCGTCCACATGCGATAGTGATAGTAATCCAATCCACTATGTAAATTGTTTCCGTTGTTGTTCTTATCCAATTGATAAGTCTTTCCGTTCAATGTGAATTCTGCTTTTCCGATACGATTTCCATTTCTTCCGATGGTTGCACCAAATCCGGTTCCACTTGGACCCATATATTCTTCCGTGCTATCGTATCCCAACACCACATCAATCGGATTTTCATCCTTGTCCGGCACGATAAGGGAATACAGCGTTGCTCCAAAATCAGTTACTTCCATAATCATACCATTCTTATTTTCGAATGTGTACATTGTTGCATTTCCAAAACTTCTTGTTTTCATAAAATCCACCTCTTCTATAATGTTGAAATAAATCTCTTAAAGGCTTCGCGCCCTTCCGATGTGCACTTGAATACACCTGCGTCCTCAAGTACATGCGTAAATACGATACCAACTTCTTTTTCAAGAATTGACATTACATTTTCACTTGTAATCTTATCATATTTTTTCACAAATGTATCTACCCAATCTGCATGTTTCTCAATCTTTTCGTTACTCTTAATGTCCTTGTCTTCCACTAAGTATTCTGCCAAGATTTCCATCTCTTCCTTCAATCTTGCCGGAAGAACCGCAAGTCCCATAACCTCAATCAGACCAATGTTTTCTTTCTTAATGTTATGCCACTGAGCATGTGGATGGTAAACCCCAAGTGGATGTTCCGCTGTGGTAATGTTATTACGAAGTGCCAAATCCAGTTCGTATGTATCGCCCACTTTACGAGCAATCGGAGTAATTGTATTGTGTGGTTCTCCATTCGTTTCAGCAAATACAAATGCATCTGCATCGGTGTAGCCTCTCCAAGCATCTAAGATATGTGCTCCCAGCTCTATCAAACGGTCTGAATCCTTACCGCGAAGACGAAGTACAGAAAGTGGCCATTTCACAATACCAACTTCCACATCTTCAAATCCTTTGATTTCAAAGGTTTCTTCCATCTGGGCCTTTGCCATTGCAAAAGTATAGTTTCCACCTTGGAAGTGATCATGGCTCAAAATGGAACCTCCTACGATTGGTAGGTCCGCGTTGGAACCCAAGAAATAATGTGGGAACAATTTTACAAAGTCGAATAACTTCATGTATGTAGCTTTTTCAATCTTCATCGGTGTGTGTTGTCCATTAAACACGATACAATGTTCATTATAATAAACATATGGTGAGTATTGGAATCCCCACGCACTGTCATTTACTGTAATTGGCATAATGCGATGGTTTTCTCTTGCCGGATGATTGACGCGTCCCGCATACCCTTCATTTTCCACACAGAGTAAGCATTTTGGATAACTGCTTGCCTTTGCCAATTTTGCTGCCGCAATTGCCTTTGGATCCTTTTCCGGTTTTGACAAATTTATGGTAATGTCAATTTCACCATATGGACTGTCCACCTTCCATTTGCGGTCTTTCTTCACACGATAGCGACGAATATAATCGCTGTCCTGGCTCAATTTATAATAATAATCCGTCGCCTCTTTTGGAGACTCTTCATATCTCTTTGCAAACTCAGCCTGAACCTGTGCAGGTCTTGGCATCAAACAGTTCATCAGTTTTGTGTCAAACAAATCACGATATACGATGCTGTCTTCAATGATTCCTCTCGCTACTGCCTCATCTAACAAATCTTTTAATACCACTTCCAGTTCAATCTCTTGTCCTGTAATGTCCGTATCTTCATAATTGTCTTCATGAAACACGTCCAACAAAAGATTGGTTGCATAAATACGCTCACACTCAGGCATAAGACCTGTATCAATTCCATATTGCACTAATTTTTTAATATTTTGAAAAAACATAGTTAGCCTCCTGATTATAAAATGTGTGCCCCGTCTCCGATATCCACTACATAGAATTCTGCTTCGTGTCCGACTTTTTCAGCGTATGCTTTGCCGATAGTAGATACAAAGTTATCTACCGCATCATTTTTCACAATACTTACTGTACATCCGCCGAATCCGCCTCCTGTAATACGAGAACCGATAACGCCTTCTGTTGCCCATGCAAGTTCCACTAAGATGTCGATTTCTTCACAAGATACTTCATAATCATCGCGAAGTGAAACATGAGAGGCATTCATTAATTTACCAAAGGTTTCCACATCGTTTTCCTTCAATGCTGCTACTGCTTTGATTGTTCTTTGGTTTTCATACACCGCGTGTCCTGCACGTTTTCTTCTAATTTCACATTTAATCGCATCTTTGTGTGCTTCAAACTCATCTTCCGTCAATTCTCCAAGCGCTTGAACATCCACAACTGCTTGCAATTCTTTCAATGCAGTTTCACACTCATTTCTTCTGTCGTTGTATGCAGAATCAACCAAGCTGTGTTTTACTTTACTATTGTTGATAACGATTTTCGCATCTTCCAAAACTACCGGAGCATATTCATAGTCCAATGTATTTGCATCCAAGAAAATTGCATTGTCTTTCTTGCCCATGGCACTCGCAAACTGGTCCATGATACCACAATTACATCCATTGTAATTATTTTCTGAATATTGTCCGATTAATGCAATGTCAATCATGGAAACATCAAATCCATATAAATCTTTTAATGCAAGACCTGTCACCACTTCTAAGGATGCAGATGAAGAAAGTCCGGAACCATTTGGAATATTTCCGTAAATCACAACATCAAGACCAACCGGAAGACTCATGCCTCTTTTTTCAAACGCCCAGATAACGCCCTTCGGATAATTGGTCCAGCCGGCTGCTTTCGATGGAACCAAATCGTTCAAATCCGATTCAACAACACCTCTGCTTTCAAAATTCATGGAATAGAAGTTCAGTTTATTGTCTTCTCTTTTTCTTGCAACTGCATATGTACCAAGTGTTAATGCACATGGGAATACATGTCCCCCATTATAATCCGTATGTTCGCCAATTAAATTTACACGCCCCGGTGCAAAGTACGCGCGAATGTCTCCGTGACCGCCAAATTTCTTTTCAAATTCCTGTTTGATTTTTTCTAACATAATATATCCGTTCCTCTCTCTCTTGCAAATATTGATATTTTGCCTTATATTTATAATTATAATGAGATTTTTAATCTGTCACAATAACAATATTGAACATTTTTATAAGGATATTGAGATTTATGCAAATAATCACGCAAGAAAACCAAAAAGAATTAAAAGAACATGGAAATTATGCCTTTCCGGTTCACATCAGCCTGGAGAAAATCCAATCTTACGAGAAGGGTGTTTTTCTCTGGCATTGGCATCCGGAAGTAGAATTAACTCTTGTTTTATCCGGTGAAATTGAATATCAGGTGGATGACAATACTTATATCTTATCCGCAGGCGATGGGGTGTTTTGCAACAGCAACTCCCTCCACTCCGGACATATGCATGAGGGAAAGGATTGTACCTATCTTTCCATCACTTTTCATCCACGTTTTTTATATGGATATGAAAACAGCATTCTACAAACAAAATATGTCAATCACATAACCTCCAATGAGTTGTGGTCCTCCTTGCTGCTTACTCCTTCTGTCTCGTGGCACAAGAAAATAATAGATGACATACGTACAATATACAAATTATCCCAAGAGTCTCCTGCGGACCTTGAATTGCAGATTCATATACTGCTTTTAAACATCTGGCATAAGGTGTACCAACATTTTTCAACACAACCGGACAACGAACAGAAACCAAAACAGCATTTGCAAAGACTCCGCGATATTCTGCTTTTTATTGAAGAACATTACAATCAGGATATTGCATTAGAGGATATTGCTAAAAAAGCAAATATTTGTAAAAGTGAGTGTTGTCGTTTTTTCAAAAGACAAATGGGCATGACCATTTTTGATTACATTTTATACTTAAGAATTCAAAACAGCCTCCCTCTTTTAAAAGAGAAGGACAGCATTACAGAAGTCGCTGCAATAGTCGGTTTTTCCAGCCCATCTTATTATAGTCAGATTTTCAAAAGATATATGAAATGTACCCCAATGGAATATAAGAAATAGTTGTTGATTGGAGTATTAACTGTTATAATAGACGAATAGGATAAAAGGGAGGAATCTCGAATGTACAATTTCATTGTAAATCCAAACGCCCGGTCTGGTCTGGGGCAAGCCGTTTGGAATGATTTGGAAGCAATTTTAATAAAAGAAAATATCGAATATCAAGTCTTCTACACTAAATATCAGAAACACGCCACATCAATTGTGCGCGATATTACCTCTAATGGTGAAGAAAATATAATCGTTGCGCTTGGCGGAGACGGAACCGTAAATGAAGTAGTAAATGGAATTGTAGATTTTAGCAAAACAATTTTAGGCTACATACCAATTGGCTCTAGCAACGACTTTGCGCGGGGGCTCAATCTTCCAACAAATCCTGTTGAAGCCTTAAATACCACCCTGGCATGCCCGCATTTACATCCTATGAATGTTGGTGAAATGCGTTACAAAGACAAACTACGTCGGTTTGCTGTCAGCGCAGGAATCGGATTTGATGCAGATATTTGTCATGAGGTAGTTGTATCTCGTGTGAAAAAATTTTTAAACAAGCTAAAACTCGGCAAGCTTACTTATGTATGCGTTGCTCTTCATCGCTTGATTGTAACTTCGCCGTGCAAATATGAGATTACAATAGATGGAGCAAAGAAAGTATCGTATGAGAAAGCTTATTTCGCAGCTATCATGAATAACCGCTACGAAGGTGGGGGTGCAAAATTTGCACCCAATGCCAAAAATGACGACGATAAGTTAGATGTTTGTGTAGTTGCCAATATTGGCAAATTAAAAGCACTTACGTTATTCCCTATGGCATTTGCGGGAATACACACAAAATTTAAGGGCGTATACATGCATCGAGCTGCGGATTTCCGTATCCGGGCTTCGCGCACGCTCCCACTTCACACAGACGGTGAGCCAATCTTTTTGCAAAACGATATTTCTGTGTGTTGTGCACCGAAAAAATTACGAGTAATTACGACTAAACCATAACGACTTGAGAGGTATATACATTGAAAACTTTTTTCCAGAAATATAAACATGCCTGGGTGTTTCTCTATGGAATAATATATTTTCCATGGTTTCATTTTTTAGAAAAAACAGTAACCCACAACTATGCACTGATAGAGACTACTTTGGATACCAAAATCCCTTTTATTGAATTTTTTATTGTTCCTTATTTGTTTTGGTTTGTATTTATGATAGTTACTGTCTTGTACTTTTTCTTTACAAACCGAAGTGAGTTTTATCAATTGATCTTTTTCTTAATCATTGGTATGACTCTATTTTTAATAATCTCTACTTTGTGGCCTAATGGTCAGTCACTACGACCATCACATTTTGAAAGAACTAATATATTTGTCGACTTAGTAAAACAGTTGTATCGCACTGATACTCCAACAAATGTATTTCCAAGCATTCATGTCTACAACACATTGGGTTGCTATATTGCAATTCATAGGAGTGAAAAATTAAAGAACATCAAGTGGGTACAATCCATTACTCTTGTTACAACTACCTTGATTATCTTATCCACCATGTTATTGAAACAACATTCCTTCTTAGACGTGGTTGGTGCTGGTGTTTTTGCAGTGATTGCCTATGTGTTTATTTATGCAGAAGAATATAAAAAGGAACCTGCTTTTAAACGATTGACGATATAAATTAGGATTACATCAAAAAAGTGGGCATCCTTGATGCCCACTACTTTATGCGTATATTCAAGGCAGAAACTGGTACTCACCGAAGAAGTTTCGCTCCCATTTGCATACTACACTCATTTAAGTTCGTCATTCATTTGTTGTGGTATTACATCAATAATACTTTTAATTGTTTCAACACTTTCCTCTAGCGCTTCCGCAATCTCTTCTACCGATTTGCCTTTCGCCAATTTCTTTTGTACTTGACTAATCAGTTTGTTTTGTTCACCTTTTTCAAATGCAGTCTGTTTTAAATCATTTTCATATAATTCCTTATCAAATAAATCATCTAACATTTCGAGTACCTCGCTTTTCTTTTCCATCAAAAAGTCTTTCAGAACATTCTCTGCAATACATTCATCAATTGTCTTGGCGATTGCAATCTCCAGGCGATTTGGAAATTCTTTAGCACACTTGCGAAGTTTATCTACAAAGATTGCATACTCCTTGAGTCGCTGACTTTTTTCCATAAGTTCCTTATTATGTCCATAATTGATGTTCAGCATTCGCACTTCACATTCTAGACAACCACGCTTCTTTTCATTATTACTTTCTGTCATAAATGCATCGGATAAGCGCAGAGTCTTTTCGTCTGGTTCCTCTTTGGTTCCGTTATAAAATACCACATAATGTGGAACTGGTAACCTTTGTAATTTCGAACTATAGATATTTAGTCCATTCATCTTGATATATTTATTATACAGTTGACTAAAGTATCTCAATCCACGAATCGGCATATTAGGATTATAGGTACTCTGCTGCTCGTACAGATTCATTGCGCTATCGATTAGAAACGAAACATCGTTCTTGGTTGTCATGTACAATATTCCTTCTATTGTATTAATTTCAAGTTCATCCGTATCCTGATGTTCTGTACCATTCACCGCATTGAACAGTTCTAATAGTTCCTTCTTGTCCGAAAAAATCTTCGCAAAGAGTGATGATTTCACCTCACGGTTTCCTTTTACTTCTTGATATTCAGTTGTTTGTTTCATATTGTTTTTTCTCCTTGTATGATATCATATTTTTAGTCGTTATGGTAGTAAAATAAATTCTACATTTCCAAAGCAATCATAGGCATCATACCTCCGTTCTTCAATTGCTTTCATCAATTTTGAAATTCTCTGACTGAAATGTCGCGAAATTCAGATGCGTTTTTGAACAAACGCCTTTTAGACACTTAGAACGATTTGAAATAAATCTGTGTCATGTTTTGATGTTTTCTTAGTATAACATATAATTTAACTTAATGCCAACAATAAAATACGAATAGAAATCAATCAGGACTACCGGCTTAGCCAGTAGTTTGCTCTGCGGCTATAAGTCGCTGTTCCCTGCTTGCCTCTAAAGAGGCTCTGAATAGTTCTCCTCCCGCACTACTTGCATAAGCAAACCTGACGGTTATTGGTGTGTATTTTAAAAAAATCGTCAAAAACTAACCCAAATCAATCCTAAATGCTCCTTTTTCAGGATATTTTGTTCGTATATGAAATAATTTGTATTTTTCTAACTCAAAACAGCATAATATGAGTTAGATTTTGCAAGATTATTTTGTATACGAACAATCGCAGTACTTGAAGCTAAAGCTATTCGGGGACACACCTACATAGCAAGTGGTTTATTTTATCTGTCGATACAATAAAAATTAGAGCCAAAATCTTGGCTCTAATTTTAGGTTCTAGGAGTATTAATGGGAGATACTGCTTATGACAACTTGATACATTGCAAACATATCTAATGAAGTGACTGTAAAGACAACCTCTCCCGCTTCATATTTGAAAGGAACTTCCTTCTTCTCAGGAAGCATGACAACCGCACTTGGTCTTTCACTACATTTGACAAACACTTGAAAATCTTCTACTTTTCTTGCTTTCTCATGCTCATTGAGTAGCACTGCACATATCTGAATTGCATTTTCCTCTTGATATCCTGTAACTTCCACGTCGTAAGGTGCATCCGAACTGATGGTTTGTTCTAGATTCAGTTCTTGCTCCAAGAGTTCATAGAACAGATTTTTATATGCCATATTCTGCATCGTTTCTATTGGAAACGCAGACCAAAGCACCTTCCCTTTTCCGTAAGTTGTCACCGCCATTGCTGGTATCTCTGTCGGAATTCCCGGCGGGTTGGAATGGATTGATGCGAAATCAATCACATCCTGCGGCGTATACGGTAAGGTTATCCTTGCAGTAATATTTTCTTCCTTAATACCGGAAAGTTTCGGCGCATGGCTATCAAAATGCAACGGATATTTCTTATTAAATCTACCAAATGCCTTGAGTGCTTTATCTTCTGGTGCAATATACACGATACTCTCTCTTGTCTGTCCCTCGTACTTGGCTCCAAAAAATTCTTGCAGCAGTTCCATATTTTCCACACCACTGATGTAAAGATTACCACCTTTTTTTACATACTCTATGAAACGCGCATTCTCCTTACTATCCTGTTCAATAAGCATTGGTGCCACAAATGTTTTAAATCTAGAAATATCACAACCGGTACCTACAACGCCATAGCACACATGCTTTTGTAAAAATGTTTCTCCTGCCATAGCTCCACTCAAATGATTCGTATACGGATATTTACTAATATCTTTGTGTAGCGAATAATAGATTCCTACATCTTCAATTGGATTTCCTTTGTCCATATATGGCTCATACGGAATCTGTTTCTCAAACACTTTTCCAATCTGGTCATAAACTCTTGCATCCAGAGTTCCAACTGGATCTATAGCGTCAATAATCATCATGGCACCATGGTTTGCAACCGTCAGGAACATTTCACTTGACATCATGTCCTCTGACTTTAGCGTCGTATGTACATACAAACTAGGGTCACATCTGCTGGTCATATATTCAAATGGCTGGTTCTTTGTGACGCTTCTGTAATATTTACATGCAAAACTGTGGCTATACGCATTAATGTACAAATCTCCACCCGTATAATCCGAATATTCACACACACCCGCATCAATAATCATTCCCGAAGGTGTCATGGAAGCAGAATAATTGTGTTCAACTGTAATATTCGGCGCGTGTCTTTTAGTCTCATCCGTTAAGAATTTTGCAAATTCTCCCATCCACTCTTTTAGTTTTAAATCATACTCATACCAGTTTGCATCCCCTCTAACCGGCCTTGGTTTTCCTACTTCTGTCTCTGCTTCCCAACGTTTTCTACATTCCTCACAGTAACATGGGTGGGTCCAGAACAGCATATCATAAAACATACCATCCACATCGAAATATTCTAACATTTCGCGTATTTGCTCTTTCACAAATGCACGATATTCCATGTTATTCGGACAACAATATCCATATCGGTTTAATCCTTGAGACCCGAAACTCAAATGCTGTTCTACAGCTTCTACTCTTTCTGATTTCCCTTCTTGATTCAAAACACGCCATTCGGGATGTCTGTCATGCTCAACATTATTGTAAATGACACTATAATAACCGATAACTGCAATTCCCGCCTCATGACACAAATCCACCACTCGCTTCATCATGTCCTCTTTCCCTATGAAGGCCTTATGCATTTTTCCTGTCTTTGTAGGGAAATAACACAAACCAACATGAGATTGGAAATAAAGCATCGCACTTTGTACCTTCGCGCGTTTTAAATTCTCAACATACTCCTCTGGATTAAATTCCGAAAGAAATTCATCGCTCCAGTCCTCAATATGCATATCTACGAGATTTCTTCTATATCTGGTTTTGTACCATTCGTTCTTCATCTTGTCACCTCAATCACCAAATTATGTGTTCTAACTTCCTGTGGTTTTAAGACGAGTAAATCATTTCGCTTACGTGCAGCGGCTCTTCCATCAGGTGGGTACGTTGCTGGCTCAAGCCCTACAACATACTCCTGCTCACCCATCTGTTTCCACTCTATGAAATATGGAAGCTCTTCTTTCGAAAATTCTACTTTTACCGAAAGATTCAAATCTGGATTCTCTAATTTTGCAAAACTATGTCCTACAGAATCTCTATAGAAAACCTGTTCTTTATAGTTTGGTACTGGCTCTGAAAAACGGCATGCATCATGAATTCCTTGCTCTGCATCAACATCTCTTGGTCTCATATTCATACAGTTTGTCGTTAGAACTGTCGTAGGTGAAACGAGTGGAAAACCAAAGTTCATATGATACAAAACCATGAGTGGTGTTTCAGAAAAACCTTCATTTTCTATTTCATCATGGATATAAATCTTGTTGTCTCCGAATTTTGTTGTAATAGTTCGAGTTAACACCATGTTTTCACCAAACACAGCAGTTTCTCGCACTTTTCCTCTTACTTCAATTACATAATCGTCTCCACGCCACTCTTGCACAATTCCAACATCAAAAGCCGGCAAGTTTGCAATTCTGCCATGTGCACCGAGCTCTTGGCCTTCATCGTTGCAAGGTGCTCCCATATACGTCAATCCGCAAGTAGTTAGGAGCCCTGCCGAAAAACTTCTGAGAAAATCCGGCTCATCATAATGAGATGCTTCCACGATACCCGTTTTAGAAATGTAAGAAAATGGAATTCCTTCAAACTCCGCATAAGCAATATCCATTCCTCTATTTGGAAGGATAACAAAACGTAATCCGCTACCATTACGAACTTCGATTGCAGTCGTTCCTTTTGCCTTTCCAGATGCATAAGTATACTCCAATGCACCGCCCAATTGGCTGATGTCTCCAATCCGTTTTCTTAATTCAGCTTTTGTATACTCTTTTCCATATAGGCTAGCCATCTTATTCCTCCACAACGAGTTCTGGGTTTTCTGCAAAGTGTTTTAACATTACAATCGGCTCTGTCTTTGAAGTGTTCGTAATTACAATACCTTCTTTGGCAGCCTTTTCTGTTACAAAGAATTCGTCGTTAGTAAGTTCGCCATAACGAATAAGTGTTGGTGTCTCAATATCCCATACACCAAATTTTCCTTTACCTTGTAATAAGATGAATCCGTATGCTGCCGCATCTTTGATTGTTACGGTCTTGCCTGGCTCTATCGTAAGTCTCTTTGCACTAACTTCTTTACACTTATAGCAAATCCACTCTTCTGTGTAATCTTCGTTTTGTGTGATTACCTTCGGTGCCATGAAACGATTCTTATGGAAATCTGGATCTACGTTCTTATCCCAGTCAATTACATCTACTAAGTAGTCGAAGTTTCCTTTTTCTTCTTCTGGACAGTTCTTCCACAAAAGATCTGATGGTACTGCATGTTCATAATATAATACTGACTGATACATTGCATACACATCACTAGCAAACTGTGGTTCGTATGTACAAAGACTTGCTGGTGCATGAAGGACCCCTGGTGGTACATCCCAACCAGTATCAAGTGTAATCTTATATGCCTGCGATAAATCAAGTAACTTGTTGTCACCCTTTGTAAAGTTTTCCAGACATTCTTTCACTTGTTCTTTGGTTGTTTCTGGATTCAATCCAAAGAAAGTAAATGGAAATTCTCCACCATGATTATTACATTGAGATGGGAAGAAATACATTTCTGGTTTTCCATCTGCTCCCACTCTCTTTGCATGTTCGTCTCTGTGATGAATGTGGTGTGGTAATGGTCCTAAATTATCAAAGAATTTTGAAAACATTGGCCATTTATGATATTTGTTCCAAAGGTCATCTCCGATAATTTCACCTTTGAGTTCATCCACTGCATCGCGAAGCAATACACGTTCTGAACCATCTGCTGAAACGATATAACTTAAACCTTCATCATCCGGTGTCAACGGACCATTCTCTGCCCATGTTGTTGATGCAAACCAACGCTCATCGATTCCACCTCTTTCTAGTCCCAGTACATAATAATCATCTGGGTGAAGTTTGATACGTTTTCCTGGTCTACAGAATGAACGTGGTACCCAAGTTGGTGCAAGACGATATACGCCTTTTCCTTCTTCCAATAATTTTTTTGCTACTGACATCATAATTTCCTCCGTTCTTATGCGCTTTTAAAATAGCATTTTTTCTTGATTATATCATTTAAATTTGTTAGTATTATAGATTAAATCAACTATAAAATAGCATTTTTCAACATTTTGAATGTATAGGAGGCTTTCAAATGGAATCGCAGAAAAATAATGACCTAATATCTTTAGTTAAAAACTTTGGAACAATCAGCAATGCTACGATTGCTATTTTTGATGCAAACCGCAATCTTTTGGCTTCCTACCCAGACTCTTCTATACCTTTTTGCAAACTGATACGAGAAAATGCAGAAGTAAATGAACAATGCAACAATTGCGATATCTTGGGTTTTTCCAAATGTTACGCATCTAAAAAACCATATTTATATCACTGCCACATGGGACTAGTCGAAATTGCCTCACCTATTATTTACGGCGAAACTTTACTTGGCTACATATTAATTGGGCAGTTTACAGATTCTTTAGACAGAGCACAGATACGTAAGAATGTATTAAGAATGGCAAACAAGCATGGATTCTCTGCCGTAGATTCGTTAAAAGAATTGGAGAAAGTTGTATATTTAGATAGTGAATATCAACCGCATTAACGCAGTTAATTGAGATGTGTGCCAACTATATTTGGCTGAATAATATTATAGAACTAAACGACTCCAATTTAGGACAGGAAATTCGATTATACATTGCCAATCACTTGACTGACAATCTGTCAGTAGATACGATTTGTTCCAAATATAATATCTCTCCTAGTGGATTATATCAACTCTTCAAAAAGGTATTCGGGTGTGGCGTTGTGGAAATTATACGAAAAGAGCGCATAAAAAGAGCCAAGGAATTACTCCTTGACTCTAAACTGTCTATTAATGAAGTTGCTGCACAAGTGGGCATCCTTGACGCCAACTACTTTACGCGTATATTCAAGGAAGAAACAGGGATTACTCCGAAGAATTACCGCAAGCTTTGTTGATGTTCCCTTTTTCCAAAAATATGTTGCATTTTCTTTCCAACACAATGCTTGCGCCAAAATTAGACACCCCTTTGTCTATCATCCAATCATTTAACTCTGTTAAGTCTACATGAAAATTCAATCCTAGTTGCGGTGTAATCATTTCATTTCTGCCGCTTATATATCGTTTGCTTTTTCTACTTTTCACATTTTCATCAGACCATAACACAACATTTCCATTTTTCTCTTACAGTTGCATCCGCATCATATGCACCTTCTTTTGTCAAAATATACTTGTCGCAATTCTTTTCATCTTCTAAAAGTTTTCCACCAACAAAGCCACTTGGCCACCCATTTTCGTCATAAATCCATGCCTTCATGCCAAGATTCTCAGCTTCATCTGCACAGGCTTCAATACACTGCATCCAGTCCTCGGACAAATACTCCGTTATAAGTCCCGAACGGGCATGCATAAAAAAGCCACCCATCCCATTTTCATTCATCCAATGGATTTGATTAATTAATTTTTCCTTCTCAAGTTTGTCATTCCATGACCAAAATGGAAGCGGTCTGTATTCCTTTTTTTTCATTGTCATTCTCCCTAATTACTACTATTCCAGTATAATGCTTTTTAAGGTTTCGACATCCTGTTCCTTGTTTACCACATGCAAAAGGGCGACACATACTCGTATCGCCCTTGCTTAGTTTATCTCCAATTCATCCTTTTTTGAACTTATCTTGTATTTAACCAAACAGTTATCATATTCTTTTCCCCTGTCCATTCCTTGCCACAAGACTGATAATCTGTAAGTAAAATTGTACCATCTTTTGTCTCGCATTCTATCCGAACAAGCTCATCTTCTCCTGGTGATATTATCCTGTAAATAGGTTCTTCTTCCACTACAACAGGTTTCTTAATGTCCCTATCACTTTTAGCGCTGTCACAGGCAAGAGCAATGGCACCATATGTAAATGCAACTCTCTCATTTAATCGATGTACTTTCAAAGATAACTTCCATTCAAATGTAATCTCATCTCCATCTTGGAAATTGCCTGATATCTCCTGATAGCCTTCTGTCATAACTTTTTTTCCGTCTAACAGCATCATCTCGCACCAGGCTGGTCTACGTATCCTTAATTTCAGATGACTTTCGCCCTCACACTGAATCTTAATTGTGCAAACACTGTTTGCTGGATACTCGCTTGTAAATTTCAGCCGAACGTCCCTTCCTTTTGCATCCTTGATACATGCTTCTCCACTAAACTGATGATTGATATAGATATAATCTCCCATGGTTATCAGCGCAGTCAATGGCATGAGTGAGATTCCACACGCTCCAATCGCTATACAACAACCTGTGTATTCTCCATTTGGGAAATGTGAAATACCACCAATCCCTCTTCCTCTGGTATTCATATAAAGTGGCGAGTAACTGTCAAAACATTTTGCTGGCAAATACTGCTTTGACCAACGGTCATAGTGTTCACATTGTTTGGTGTTGAGGCAGCCATACAAGGCGTTATAACCAGAATGTTCAATTCGGTCTATGTACTTCGCCTCGCCGGTTAACAAGTACATCCTCACTAACACACGTATCCATGTAACTGTCACACAAGTCTCCTGCATAACATTATCTGAATATTCCGTTTGTCTCACTGCCCCATGATCAAACATCTCATCCGTACAGCCGGCACACCCAATAATCGTGATATCACTTTCTTGCACCGCTTCAATAAATCTCTTGGCTGCCTCCAGATATTTTTCTTCACCTGTCGCTTCATAATATGCGATAAGTCCTTCGTAAAAGGACATCATCTCATAGGCTTTTGTCACCGGATACTGATATGGATATAAATCTTCCTGCATAGCCAGTTCCACCAAATTACAGTCGACACATCCCCCTGTGGAGATAATGTACTTGGCAAATTCCAGATAACGTGGCTCTTTGGTCATTTTGTACAATTCCATAGTAGGCTCTAATATGGTGCAGGAATTCACGCAACCCCAAGCCGAAGAAGTAGTCGTAATATCAATCTTGCCCAGACCGATTTTGCTTACGATATAATCCATATGCTTCTTTTCGGCCTCCAGAATCGCTTCCTTTAATTCTTCATCTCTGCATATCTGATAATAATGTTGTAGTCCGGTCAAAACATATTTTCTACCCCACATATCCCATCCATTAAATTCAGTGTCTATAGTGTACGTAGAAAATCTTCCATACTCGTCTTGGGTCTTCAGAAGTTCTCGGCATGCCCATGTTAAAGTGTCATACAATTCTTCGTCTTGCGCATACAAATATGCATAACAAGCGCCTCGCATTTGTTTGCCGAAAAATTCTCCCCGCCACCATAATTCTTCCGAATCATCATGGGTAACGAATACATCAATATATGCCCTCCATGTTTCCTTGTCTTTTAATTGATTCTTAATCACAAAGTCAACTGCTTTATCCATGATTCCATCTATTTGCAGTGATTGCTTGTACAATTGTTTCATTTGCATATGAAATTTCTCCTACTGTTTGTATTATCTACTTATTTGTTCCATCCAAACCTTGACTCCTTTTTTTTGTGTTGAAGCACTGTATAAACTCCGGCTGCAACCGCCAAAAGTCCAGCTACACTAAACAGGCACACTTTACCAATCTCAAGGAAATCGCCTGTAAACGGTTCCGCATCTCTGCTACCGCCCGGTACGATTTCTGCCTTATGAGCTGTCAAGAGAGCTTTTTCCCAATCTTTTGTCAAGCCATATACAGAATAGTCAAATCCTTTCACATATTCCGGAATAGATCGGATTGCAATTGTATCATCCTCCGTTGCGCAGAAGAGACCAAGATGTTTTCCAAGTCCTGATGCCTTATCAATAATCGTATAGAATTCTTCTTTGTATAGAACTCCATTGAACCAAACACCCAGTTCAATATCGTCTTTATCTCCATCTTCGTCAGCATCTACAATCTCAGTACTAATCATAAGATTTAACCACTCGTCAATCAATGTCGCTCCAGCTGCCGTCTTATTAAATATATCAATAAGAAGCATTTCAGTTTCGTCAACCCAGTATAATTCAATCGTTCCGTTTGCTTGTGTAATGAAGCGAAGACCATACCAGACAATTTCGTTTCCGCCTACCATAAGGTGGTGATAACCATCCCCAGAGAAAAGAACATCACCACAAAGCACCTTTTGGTCAAGAGTTTTCACACTTGTTCCTTCGAAAGTTGGATTACCTGTTCCATCGAACTTGTAAATTCCATCCTTAAGTCCAAAATATTCAAAGGTAATCTTTTCAAAGTTTTCATTTGGTTTCTTTGGAGGTTCCGGTTCTGGTACCAATTCAGGAATGGAATTCAATATAACAGATGTGTTTTCACCATTGCAATATGTGGCAAATTTATTCCCTAATTTATCACCTTTGTCAGCAATCGTAATATACTCGTTGTTATAAAGAATACCATTAAACCAAACACCGAGTTTGATATCATTTCCTTCAAGTTCTGTGCTAATCATCAGGTTGAATTTTTCATTCTGGAAGTTCACACCTGCATCTGCCGCATTGAAGCCAGCATAAAGTTGTGCATTTGTGCCTTCAAACCACCATGCCTGCAGTGTATTTGCAGCATCTGTAATAAAACGGATACCATCCCATGCATTGTCTCCACCACCAAGAATTATTTGGAAATGTCCGCTTCCTGATAACTCAATATCGCCACAAAGTACAGTTCCTGCAGTGCTTGTTTTATCCTTCAGTACACCTTGTACAACAAGATCTCCATTGTTTTCGTACTCGCCGTCTGCAATTCCATATTGCATGAATGTGATTTTCTCAAGATCTTCACCTGGCTGTTGCGATTCAATTGGTAGTTCTGGCTCATCCGGTGTGTCCGGTTCTTCCCCAATGATTACATTATCCAAGATAATGCCAGAATTATCTACTTGACGATATAACGCTAGGTGGCTTCCCATTGCACTTACGTTACATCCTGAAATAACAAATGCTGCATTGTTATATAACGTTCCATTGATATAAACGCCCATTGTCAAGTCTGCTTTTCCGCCAACCATTTCGCCATATTCAAAGCTTATCTGCAACAAGAATTCCTCGCCTATGAAAGAATCCACTCCCGC
>JAZRPT010000130.1:0-13075 GCA_045649385.1 Faecalimonas sp.
ATGCCGCCCATGCCTTTGGCGTTAAACAAAATGGCCGCAGTATTCTGGAAGCCGGAGACATGAGCACACTCTCCTTCCATGCCACTAAAGTATACAACACCGTAGAGGGTGGCGCACTGATCTGCCAAACGGCAGAAATGAAACAGCATATCGACCAACTGCGTAATTTCGGGTTCACCGGGGAAACAGAGGTAGAAGCCGCCGGCATCAACTCCAAGATGGACGAAATACGCGCCGCTTACGGCCTGCTTAATCTTCAACAAGTAGACGCATCCATTGCCACGCGTGAACGCGCGGCAAAAACCTACCGCAACGCCTTAGCCGGCATCCCCGGCATTCGCTGCTTACAAGACATCCCCGGCGTGCAACATAATTACTCCTACTTCCCCATTTATGTAGATGCCGCCACCTATGGCCGCACCCGAGACGAGCTGTATTTCCACCTCAAAGAACACGGCATCTTAGCCCGCCGATACTTCTATCCCGTCATCCCGGACTTCGCAGCCTACGCTAACTCCCTCTCTACTCGCGCAGCGCACATCCCCAATGCCCGCGCACTCGCTAACTCCGTCATCTGCCTGCCCATGCATCACCATTTAAACAATGATGAGGTGGCTGCCATTTTGTCAGAGATTATCCAACAACCATCTATGCTCAGATAAGAATGAAAAAAAATATTCTAGTCTTTCCTTGTGGGTCTGAAATTGGGTTGGATATCCATAGACAGGTCAAGTACTCTACATATTTTCATTTAATTGGAGGAAGTTCCGTTGATGATCACGGAAAATATGTATACGAAGACTACATAGGCGGGCTGCCTTACATGTCTGATGCATCATTTCTTGCAACTCTAAAACAGGTTGTAAAAGAACGAAAAATTGATGCTATATACCCGACTATGGATATGGCAATTTCGTTTTTGAAAAAGAATGAAGTATTCTTATCCTGTAAAGTTATTGGGCCGGATATGGAAACTTCGGAAATTTGCATTTCAAAGGAAGCCACCTATAACAGGCTTAATGGAATTATCCCTTTACCCCAAAGATATAATGTTGAACAAGTACATAATTACCCCGTATTTGTAAAACCCAAAATCGGCTATGGCTCTAGAGGAGCAACAATAATCCATAACAAAGAAGAACTCAATGCCATTGATTCAATTTCTGATAAGCTGATTCTTGAATATCTGCCAGGAGAAGAGTATACGGTTGATTGTTTTACTGATAAACGTGGGCATTTGCTATTTTCTTCAGCTCGAAAACGGGGCAGAATCAGAATGGGGATAAGTGTTAATACATCGTTTGCTGCTAACCAGCAAGAATTTCAGCAATATGCCGAGGCCATCAATTCTGAACTGCGTTTCAGGGGCGCTTGGTTCTTTCAAGTTAAACGAAATCGGGATGGTCGCCTAGTTCTGCTGGAAGTAGCCGCCCGATTCGGCGGTTCATCTATGCTCTGTTTTGCTATAGGAGTAAATTTTCCCTTGATGACTTTATTTGACGCATTTGATTATGAAGTATCTCTTCAGAGAAATTCATATAATGCTGTTATAGACCGAGCGTTCTCATGCAAATATGCAATAAACATAACATATAATTGTGTATATGTTGATTTTGACGATTGTCTCTACTTGGACAATCAGCGCTTAAACACCGAACTTGTTGCATTCCTGTATCGATGCATTAATAATAATATCCGCATTATACTAATCACAAAACATTGCGGTGATTTAAATACTCTCCTCAAGAAATTAAGAATCGACACCTTATTTGACGAAATTATTCATTTACAAAAAGATGAAGAAAAGTATGTTCATACAACAGAAAATCATGCCATTTTCATCGATGATTCCTATGCTGAACGACAAAAAATAATAATTCATAGAGGAATACCTGTATTTTCCCCTGAAATGGTAGAAGTATTATCCTAAAATAGCAATTTATGAATTCATTGCCTAACATAAAGGAAGTCCAAAAGAGATTACTTGAAATGGGAATTTCGATTCGCGATATTCTAGAATCGCATAATATACCATATTTTATTGCATATGGAACATTGCTGGGAGCTGTCAGACACAAAGGTTTTATACCATGGGATGACGATTTCGACTTTTATCTTTTTGAAGAGAGCTACGACAGCGCGATTGATGCATTAAGAGCAGAATTGCCAACAAGCATGATAGTAGAAGATTCGCATTCAGAACCATTGTTTTTTCATGGTTGGGCGCGTGTAAAATGTTTGAATACTATTGCCAAAAACTCTCTTTTCCCACAGGATTCCGTATATTCTCTCCATGGAATGAATGTGGATTTATATAAAGCTTATAAGGTTAAACAATCAGATGAGCCGACATTGTTGTATCGTGAATATGTCGCTTATCTTGATAGACGCAAAAAGCACCTACTGATTTCAGATAAAGAATATGCCAACCGCATGAATGCTGCTAAACAGATTTACAATAGCATGTTAGAAAGAAAGGATATGGTTGGCAACAAATCTGTATATGCATTCCCATCGCCATATGATGACAGGATTTTTCCGGAGGAGCTTTTCCCGTTAAAGCGATATCAGTTCGAAGGATATGAATTTTTCGGGCCCAATGATGCAGCCCCGTTTTTAACGAGATGTTATGGAGAATATATGAAATTGCCCTCTAAAGAAAAAAGGGCATCCCATTATTCCAGTGTAGAGTTTATAAAATAATATGGTATTTAACAATTTAAATATAAGTATTATGAAGAAGATTTATATTGGTATGAGTGCAGATTTGCTGCATCCCGGTCACTTGAATATAATTGAAAAAGCACGCGAAATTGGGGGAGAGATTATTGTTGGATTGTTAACGGACAAGGCCATAGCCAGTTACAAACGACTTCCGTACATGACTTGGGAGCAACGAAAAGTTGTTGTCGAAAATGTGAAGGGGGTAGCGCAGGTGATACCGCAAGAGACATTGGATTATGTTCCCAATTTATTGCGAATAAAGCCTGATTATGTATTGCATGGAGATGACTGGAAAACGGGGCCTCAAGCAGAGACTCGTCAACGCATTATTGATGTAATGAACCAATGGGGCGGAACAGTTATAGATATTCCTTATACCGAGGGCATATCTTCATCTGCACTGAATCAGGCATTAAAGAGCATTGGAACAACTCCAGCTATTCGAGCAATACGACTAAAACGCCTTATTGAAAACAAATCCATAGTGACTATATGTGAGGCCCATAACGGATTGAGTGGACTAATTGTTGAGAATGCCAGTGTAAATGAAAATGGGAAAAAAGTAGAGTTTGATGGTATATGGATATCGTCTTTAACTCAATCTGCAGCTAAAGCTAAGCCCGATATCGGTTACCTTGACACAACAAGTCGAGCGGAAGTATTGAATGACATACTTGAAACGACAACAAAACCTCTCATATACGATGCTGATAGCGGGGGCCCAATAGAGCATTTTGTGTTCACAGTTCGCTCATTGGAACGTTTAGGTGTATCAGCTGTTATCATTGAAGATAAGGTAGGATTGAAGAAAAATTCTCTTTTTGGAACCGAGGTTGAGCAGACGCAAGACGAAGTGCATCATTTCTGCGAAAAAATACGAGCAGGAAGAGCAGCGCGAGTTACTGATACATTCATGATTATTGCACGTATTGAAAGTCTAATTCTCAATGCTGGCTTAGATGATGCATTAATGAGGGCCAAAGCATATTTAGATGCTGGAGCCGACGGCATTATGATTCATTCTCGCATGTCGGATGGCGCAGAAATTAAGGCTTTCTGCCAATTGTACAATGAATTACCGAACCGCAAGCCTTTAGTTGTTGTTCCATCTGCATATAACCACATATACGAATCGGAGCTAGCTAATATGGGGGTCAATGTAGTGATTTATGCAAATCAATTGCTGCGTGCGGCGTATCCAGCAATGATGAATGTTGCGACAAGCATACTTACTCATCATAGAGCAAAGGAAGCGTCTCGTGATTATTGCATGAAAATCAAAGATATCATTACTTTAATTCCCGGTTCCTGCTAATCCAGATTGAAAAATGAAAGCTGATTTTTTTATCAACCAGTTACGGGAACATGGCATAGATGCGTACTATGGCGTGCCGGACAGCTTACTTAAAAGCTTATGTGCTTTTATTACAGATAATACAGATGCTCAACATAATATCATAACAGCCAACGAGGGAAATGCCATCGGATTGGCATGTGGTCATTATCTGGCGACTGCAAGACCAGCATTGGTTTACATGCAAAACTCAGGCCAAGGAAATTGTGTCAACCCCCTACTTTCTCTCATGGATCAGGAGGTGTATAGCATACCAGTTCTGATGCTGATTGGGTGGAGAGGTGAGCCCGGAATCAAAGATGAGCCCCAGCACGTAAAACAAGGCAAGGTGACATTGGAATTGCTGGATACAATGGGTATAGAATATGCTATTCTATCAGCTGATGAGGAAAAAGCGGCAGCCCAAATCAGCATTGCATGCGCTGTTATGAAGGAAAATACACGTCCTTACGCATTGATTGCACAAAAAAACACATTTGAGCCATACGCATTACAAAACAAGCGTAAAATTGCTGCGGAAATGAGCAGAGAAGATGCAATCTGTACTATCGCCGAAATGTTAGATTCGGATGATATTGTCATTGCAACCACCGGGCAGATTTCACGCGAATTATATGAGTTCCGCAAACGAAAAGGTAGTGGTCATCAGAGAGACTTCTTAACAGTTGGGGCAATGGGGCACGCTTCTTCCATTGCCATGGGAATCGCATTGAACCGCCCAGAACGACGTATTGTTTGCCTAGACGGTGACGGAGCGTTTCTAATGCACATGGGTGCATCTGCTATTATCGGCAACGCTGGGTTAAAGAATCTGCGTCACATAGTATTGAATAACGCCGCACACGATTCTGTAGGGGGGCAGCCTACTGTTGCGGATAAATTAAATATAGGGGCAATAGCAAAAGCATGTGGATATAGTGCTTATTATAGAGCATCCTCATTGAAAGAGCTCATCAAGGTAATGCCCGAGTTTTTAGCAGCTCAAAGCATTCCCTTACTGGAAGTAATTGTAAAATGTGGCTCTCGTTCAGATTTAGGAAGGCCAAAAGAAACTCCTGCCGAAAACAAAAAAGCCTTTATGAGCTTTACTGAGGAGGGCAAAAGCATCGTACGCCCCGGTGCATTTTCTGAATTATCTCGTATCCTCAAACAAAACAGCTGGAAACGTATATTGCTCTTTTGTTCAGAACGATGCAGAAAAAAGCATCATCAGGAAATAGATACGCAATTAGCTAGATGTGAAGTCACACATTATCCTTTCATTTCACCCAATCCCACTGCTCAGGAAATAGCAATAGCGGTCAATAAAATACACGAAAAAATAGATGCTATCGTTGCTATTGGAGGCGGCTCAGTTATTGATTTTGCCAAGCTGTATCGTGCATCTTCCGACAATAAAATAGACATCACCAATTATTTTAAAAAGAGCAAGAAAATTATTAAAAAAACGCCACTAATTGCAATTCCAACGACAGCAGGTACTGGTAGTGAGGCAACACGATTTGCGGTAGTATATATAAATGGGGAAAAATACTCATTTGACGCTGCTGCCGTCATGCCAGATTTTGCTCTGGTAGATAGCAACTTGATGCGTGATGCTCCTAAATATATAAAAGCATCTACTGGAATGGATGCATTCTCCCAAGCTATAGAAGGCTTCTGGGCACGTGGTGCAACAAAAGAGAGTGACGAATACGCAAAGAAGGCAATGCATCTCTGTTGTAAGTATCTTGTCGAATTTGTGAACACCAATAGCAAGGTAGCAGCATCAGCCATGGCAAAGGGTGCCTATCTGGCAGGAAAATGCATCAACATAGCTCGAACAACTGCTGCGCATGCATTGTCATATAAAATAACCCAACTATATGGTTTACCTCACGGACACGCCGTTGCTCTAAGCATACCAGCTATGACAGAGCTACATCTTGAAATGGCAAGGATTGAAGGTAGAGCAAAAGCTAAACTGCTAGTACTAGAGGAAATACTGGGAACCGAGAGAGAGGGAATTCGACAATGGTTTCACAAATTGTATGAAAAAATAGGGCTTGAGTATAACTGTGAAAAACTTGGAATTTCTCAAATTAAAGAAATCGTGGATGGTGTTAACCCTGAAAGACTTTCCAACAATCCCTTTCCTCTTAATAAAGAACATTTATTAAACTTGTTTATTGAAAGAGAACAACACCGAAAGTAATTGACACTAAAAGGCAAATTCCATATACTGGGCACACATGGGACGCGTAGCGAGAGAAACATTCAACGGCATGAAATGGATGCTATTGCAGAAATGCACCATGCAGCCAATACAGATGGTGTTTGCCATGATATTGGCTCGCTTAGTCACCCCGAACGAAATGGGCATATTAGGGCTAACCGGTATTTTCTTTGCTATAGCCGGACAACTATCAAGTTGTGGATTCGGAGCCGCCCTCATCCGCAAACAAGACAGAACGGAGGAAGACATTAATACCATGTTTTGGTTTAATGCAGGTATGAGTCTTTTAATGGGAATAATCCTTTTTTTATGCGCTCCATTCTTCGTTGATTTTTTTAACCAACCAGCGCTGTTGTGGCTCACACGAGCCTCTGCTATCATGATGTTCATTAATTCTTTTGGCAGTGTTCATTGGACACTTTATTCTGCAAGGAGAGATTTTAAAACGCCCGCCATCATTCAAACAATTGTTGCCATTTTTGCCATGCCTCTATGTATAGGGCTGGCATACGCCGGCTGGGGCACGTGGGCACTCATGACACAGGGGATATTCACAGGCTTAGCAAGTTTGGTCATTATTTGGATTGTTTCACAATGGAAACCGAAATGTATTTTTTCCACGAAATCTTTTAAAGAAATGTTTGGATACGGCTCCAAATTAGCTCTTTCCGGACTGTTAGATACAGGGTTTATGAATGCCCGAAGCCTCATTATCGGACGGTTTTATACTCCTGCAGATTTAGCATATTATGATAGGGGGCATCATTTATCCTCTGTTTTTCCTACAACTATATGTGGAATGTTGGGACAAGTAACATTCCCTATTTTAGCAACGCTACAAAACGCCCCTGCAAAGTTGCGCTCTGTATATCGCAAATATTTGAGACTTTTCACACTCTCCATCACTTGGATATGTCTATGCTTGGCGGCCTACTCAGAACCATACGTAGCATTCATGTTCGGCGATCAATGGGGGCAAGCTGTCATATTTTGCAAGCTTCTCTGTTTTTCTTACGCTATATATCATTTGCAAGTGATTAACTTAAACTTGTTAACAGTACTTGGGCGGTCTGACTTATTTTTACGGCTAGAAATCATCAAAAAACTTCTAAATTTTTCTGTTATGATATATTGCGCCACCATTAGTGTTGTTGCGCTGTGTATGGGTTATGTAATATGTTCATACATTTGTTTATTCATTAATTCCTATTTTTCGAAAAAGTTTATCAATTTAAGTATATGGCAACAGCTCATGGACTACACTCCTCTTTTGCTATTAGCATTCGCAACAACATGGATACCTGCGTACTTTATCATGATGTTACCCATGTGGGCAATCTGTAAGCTGATTATAGGCGGCTCCGTTTCCCTAATAATTTATTTCGCCATACTATACATCACGCACAACGAAACTTTAAATGATTTCCTTAAATTAATTCAACCTCGTATCCCTACAAACATACTTAAATCTTGGATAGCAATTTTTATCCGATATTAACACCTTGTAATCTCTCCCATGTCAGAACAACCAAAAGTTATTATTCGCTGCTGTGTCTACAACCATGAGCCCTATTTACGAGATTGTTTAGAGGGCTTTGTGATGCAACAAACAAATTTCCCATTTAAGGCGGTGGTGCATGATGATTGCTCCACCGATAACAGCGCAGCCATCATCCGGGAATACGCAGAGAAGTACCCACACATCATCGAACCAATATACGAAACAGAAAACCAATACAGTAAAAAAGACGGTTCCCTGCGCCGCATCATGGATGAAGCGACACTTAACCGTAGTCCTTACATTGCCTATTGTGAAGGAGACGATTATTGGATTGACCCATATAAGTTACAAAAACAAGTAGATTATATGGAAGCGCACCCAGAATGCGCAATGACTTGTTCTAATGTGGAAATTATCACATCTAAAGGTTTTATAACAGATATAGAAAAAAAAAGAGCAGAATATTTTCATCAAGACTTTGATAAAGTACTTACAGTTGAAGAGATAATCACATGCTCAGGACCTACATGCACTCTCTTAATCAGAAGCGAGTTATTCGATTATTATCCAACAGCATGCAAAAGATGTGCGGTAGGCGATTATCCATTACAAATATATGCGGCATTAAACGGATCTGTATACTGTTTTTCCAGAAAGACGAGCGTATATCGCCATCAAACCCCCTCGTCATTCACAAAAAACTATCCAAAATTTACCCCGCAACGAAAATCAAGAATTATAAAGAGTATAATCAATATGTTAGATGCGCTTAATCAATATAGCAATTATAGCTATGATTATACCTTCAAAAAAATAATATATCATTATCTTATTAAAGGCGCAACAAAAGATCATACTTTTAACTTTCGACTTTATGCATCGATACGAGCAATGAAAATCTACCCTAAACAAACTTTTTTTTACTTCGCGCACATTGTAAAAGCAAAACTCATCTCATACTTTAAAAACTCACACAATAAATAAAATGACCGCAAAACCATTTCTCAGATTAGGTATTGTCGATTTTTGGGACATGTCAGCGCAAGAAAGGCAAAATTATGTGTCTATTTTTCAAAATGATTTTACTGTTATACTGGACAATGTAAACCCAGACCTATTATTTTACTCTTGTTTTGGAGAAAAACATCTGAGATATAATAATTGCAAAAAACTTTTCTATAGTGGTGAAAATGTAACCCCCGATTTTAATTTCTGCGACTATGCCATAACCACCGTTAAAATTGCATATGATAACAAATGCTTGTGGATTCCACAAGCGTATTGGGCCTCTAATATGGCAGAAAACAGAGACATCGAAATAATCGATAATTTATCTAAGCGAAAATTTTGTTCCTTTGTATACAGTCAGGATTCCATGGGAAACGGCGCAAAACTACGAAAGAGCTTTTGTGAGCAGTTAATGAAGTATAAAAAAGTAGATTGTCCAGGCAAAGTATTGCACAATATAGAAAGCAGCATTCTATCTGAACGATATAATCTACAATCATGGCATGAAAGCAAGATTAATTTTTTAACAAATTACAAGTTTAATATAGCCTTTGAGAATAGTGAAGCTCCTGGATATATAACTGAAAAATTGGTCGACTGTTATATGGCCAATACCATTCCAATATACTGGGGAAGCAAAGGCGACGTTTATCCTTATCCTAAGGAATCTATGATTTGTGCAAATGATTTTAAGTCTATCGATGAATTAATAGAAAAAATTCGTGAAATTGATCAAAATGATGAACTATATCTTTCTATGCTACGAGCCAACCCATTCAGAAAAGAAAATCGTCATCATTTACCAGATTTCCAAAATGATATCCATTTATTTATAAAAAACATCATAAACACAGAAATTAAGGATCGACTTATTTCTTATTCACTATCAGACGCTCAGCGTTGTTGCAAATATATGCAAAAACTAAATCGCCCGCATATTAAATATATATTAAAAATAGAGGAGTTTATAAAAAAAGCGATACTTAAAATCCATCAGACAGTAAAAAAACTTTTAATTAAAAACAAATGTAACTAATACAAGCATTTTAATAAAAGGTGATTATGCAGACCAAATACAGTAAAACAGGATTAGTTGTTCTTTTTAATCATAATTACGAGAAAAATATATCTCTAATCAAACAAATCTATAACAAACGATTTTCAGAATTAAAAATACTTATGCCATTTTATTATGGCGAGGATAATGACGTAATAGGAGTTTTCGGAAACTCCTATACTTTTCATTCATACATTGCCCAAGCAAAAGAAAAAATTATGGCAATGAATTGTGATGCGATTCTTATTATCGGTGATGATTTGCTGTTAAATCCAGACTTCAATGAATTTAATATACACGCAAAACTGAATATGCCGCATGGCTCGTTTTATATCGATAACATGATTGACATTTCAAAGGGGGATTATTCTCGCCCTCTCATTGAAGCTCTGAACTTTTGCACAAAGCCAGCAGGACTAGATTCCAGCGCGAATCGTTTTCTCCCCTCATATGATCAAGCTTTTCGCATTCTCAACGACAAGGGGTTAATGAGTTCTATAATGGTACCAAAATGGGGAAATATTTGGCCGAATTGGAAAAAACCATTTTTGTCCAATATTTATGAAAATTGCAAAATTTTTATGAAAAGGCTCCGCTTTCTCCACCAAAAAATTAGCTTAAAAAAAGCATCGTATCCGTGTGTTTTTGGATATTCTGATATCATTCTAATTCCCAAAAACCGAATGATAGAGTGGTGTAGACATTTAGAAATTATGGCTACCTGGCAAATGTTTGTAGAGTTGGCAATACCCACTTCTATAGCATTATTAAATGACACTCACATTACTCTTGCTTGTTCTATTCCCTATAAAACTGGAAATGTTTGGTTTCCTCAGGATGTCAAACATTTTAAACAAATCAATAACATAATATCTCAAATAACAGAAAAAAGCAACGGGAAAATTAACGCCTTACATGAGCACTTTCCTAAAGAATATTTATACTTACACCCTGTCAAATTATCAAAATTTACAACTAAGACAAGCGCCGACTAATCTAAAACGGGGAGCTATCGGCTCTTTGCCATGGGCTGACTCAATTGCAGAGCGATGACTCACTAAAACCAGAACATCCCCAATTGCATATCGATAGCTTCCTTGTAGTGATAGACAATAGTGTTATACGGTAATGTAACATAGGTTCTCATTATCGCATGACTCTCTTCAAGGCTTTTGGTTGAATGCTTACACAGCGAATAGGAGTTTCATCGATATGCATGGCTGCGAAATCCTTCATTAATTCATGCCTCGCTTTCCAGCATGGATTCAGCGCATCGGCTGCCGCTCTCACCCTGTTGCAGAGCCCCCTCTCTCAAGTCTTCCAGCCCCCGATACGATCAAACTCTTTGATCTGGCGGTAAAGCGGCAGATGGAGGCTGTATTTATTGCGTAATGCCAGCGCGATAATGCTTGTAAACTGATGCCATATTTCCTACCTTTTTTACAGAGTCTGTTTTAGATTTGCTGGTGAGTTAGCCCGCACCCGATAACAAAAAAGTAGCAATCCAGTCTTGCTTGTCTTTGTAACACTCGTTACAAAGGTTTGATGATAAAACAAATTTACAAACAAAAGGGCTGGATTGCTACCTCCGCTATTGTCCACCAAAATCGCATTGAGGTTAAGCTTACATTTGATGATAGATACAATTTTTGGCACTGCGTCAAAAAAGTCGCGTGAATGACGGGGAAGTTAGCTGCCTGAGTTTGAGCCGGAGATAATCAATGGAGGGTAGTCCTCGGGTTTTGAGTTGGATGCGGGCAATCATTGAGTTCATCCCTTCAATTCGTCCCGAGGTCAGCCGATATCGGAAAAAGTTCAGCACCTGCTGTGCATGCCTTGAAAGCGTTTTTGCTAAACGATTGAATGGCTTTAGAGTTGATGCCTCAGCCAACGATATCCATTCCCCAAAAGCAGTAGCACATCTCTTGAAGCTCGAAAACTGAAATACGAGCCTGAGCTTCTCTTTGAGTAGATACGCTTCCTGTAATGGTTGATTGATTTGCAGTATTTTATCCAATTCTTCTCGTTTATCCTCAGTCAGATTCTCCTCCCCGCTGAGAAATAAGTAACGCTTTCCTTTTACAAGCTTTTTCTCCTCTTTCTCTAGGCTCTTACACAGTTCTCTTCTCACCTCATCTACTGCATCATTCACGTTCTTGATGATATGGAATGGATCAAACGATATGCTAACATGGGGTAGATGTTCACGCAATGCTTTGAGATATGCATTTCCTCTATCAATGCTCACTACCTCAATATCTTCTTTCTGCTCCGGAGTCAGATTACGGAAAAATCCATCCAAGCTTGCAGTTCCCTTACCCTCCTTAAGCCAGAGGATTTCTCCGGTGCCGCCATCTATCACGCATGTTACGAATTTCTTATCACGCCCCAGATATTTCTCATCTATAATCAATGCTCGCCTGCCGTCCATGCAAATCGAGCGTACTTCATCCAAGAGGGTGAGGATATCCTTATCAGCTCGTAGAATACTGCTTTGTGACAGGCGTAAAAGCTTAGAAAGCAGTCGTGCCGTGGTCTCATGCATTAACCTTGCAATGTACCCCATAAGGTGAAGAGTCATGCAACGTTTAGGGTGTATACTCTGAGGCCTTACAACCGCGTATTTCTTGCAATGGGGACAGAATAAACAGGGTGTCTCTATCTGCAGCTCAATATCGTACTGCATATAGGGGGTATCTACTACAGTAAGCTGACGACTCCCACGTCTTTGCATTCGACGGTTGCAAACTCTACACTTGAATGTCTCAGAAGAGACAAACTCGTACTTGACAACTATTTGATTCCCTGTACAATCTGACGCAGAGGTGCGCCAGCCCTTCATCTCAAGAGCCGGTATAATGTTCATAGCAAACTCATATTACCACAACTCTTGGTGGGTGGCGTACCTCTGTCCGTCATTCCGCGACTTTTTTGACGCAGTGCCGTTTTTCTCTACCTTTTAGCAAAACATATGTAAGCACTCAAGCAAAAGCCTTGTATAATTGACCTAGATTGCCCAGTTTTCAAAGGCCAACTTTCTTACTGATCTTATCCGCTGTGGTGAGCTCGAGTATTCCGGGCATCAGGGACAGATACCCATCGCTTGCCCTGTGGGTCGGCAGACGGCGCAGCACTTCTGCCAGCCAGCGTTGGAAGTCTGTTCCGGTGCGTTTGCATTCCTCTGCCATCGTATAGATGATGGCGGCTCTCTGACCT
>JAZRPT010000131.1:0-6407 GCA_045649385.1 Faecalimonas sp.
TTCTTGTCTTTAAAGAACTTATTCATGGCTTCAATATCATCACCTGCATATGATTCATTACCCAAAGACCAGAACAAGATCGAAGTATGGTTCTTAAATGTTTCGTAATTGCTTCTTGCTCTATCGATTACTACTTCTTTCCATTGTGGCACGGAACCAGGTACGTTCCAAGATGGCTCAATTGCACCCAATTTTTGGAAAGAACCATGACTTTCTAAATTTGTTTCTGCCATCACATAGATGCCGGCTTCATCACACATATAATACCAAGGAATTTGATCTGGATAATGGCAAGTTCTAACAGAGTTAATATTGTTCTTCTTCATGCAATTAATATCTGTAATCATATCATCAAGGCCAATACATCTACCTGTTTTTTGATTCCATTCATGTCTGTTAACTCCAACGATAACCAATCTCTTTCCATTCAGAAGCATTACTTTATCAACAATCTCAATTCTTCGAAATCCCACATTGTAAGGAATAACTTCTAATAATTCTCCCTCATCATCTGTGATTTCCAAGAAAGTCTTATATAAGTATGGGCTGTGGTTATCCCACTTCTTTACATTTAATACTTCACCGGATGCAAAACCTACTAGCTTTCCGTCTTTTTCTTCCATGTCAAATTCGGTTTCTAAAACAATGCGTTCTGCAACGTCTTTCATAATGATGCGTGCATTTACTTTTTTCTCGGTAGCATTAGAAACACGTATCGTAGTTTCTAGTCTTCCGCTTTCATTATCTTGATTTAGAATCGGATTCAGCCACATATCTTCTACATGCACATCCGGAAGTGCTTTTAAAGAGACATTTCTAAAAATACCGAAGAATCGGAAGAAATCTTGGTCCTCTAAAAACGCTGCCGTACACATCTTATGAACTTCCACTGCAAGCACATTATCTTTTTCTCTAAGGTATGGTGTTAAGTCAAATTCTGATGGTGTAAAACTATCTTCTGCATATCCAACAAATTCTCCGTTCAGCCATACATACATTGCCTGCTCTACGCCTTCAAAGAAAATATGTACTCTCTTTCCGCACATTTCTTCGGCCAGGTCAAATCTTGTAACATAAGAACCGACTGGATTATATTCTGCCTCACTAAACATACCTGCAGCCGCACCTGCGTTGCACGTATATGCACCTCTACGGTAGTTCTTTCCTTCCCAAGGGTACATTGTATTTATATATCTAATTTGGTCGTATCCAGCCAATTCAATGTGGCCTGGAACCATAATCTTATCAAAGCTACTTGAATCGAACTCTTCTTTATAAAAATCCTGCGGTCTGCTCTTTGCATTAGAGCTAAAGCAAAAATTCCACTGCCCGTTCAAAGATTGTGTTAATCGATTGTTCTTCTCGGACAAATCTGTATAGTTTAGAAAGTAATCGTGATCACTATGCGCAGGAATTTGATTTACTCTAAAAATCTCTGGGTTGTCTAACCATTTAATATCAGCTTTCATATTTCCCTCTCTTTCTAAAAATAGCCCCTAAAGTAAAACTCTAGAGGCTATAATCTCGTTACTACTTATTTTCTTTTAACTTTCTGTTAGCCTCTTCAACATTTAAGAACGAAAGAATGATTGTAATAATCAAATCAAATGCGAACGGTAACCAAAGGTACATAACCTTCATCATGCTAATGCAACTGTCCGGTTGAACTGCTCCATTATTAATATATCCACTTATATCAAGCAACCATCCTGAAAGGGCAACACCAATACCGCCACCAAGTTTTGTTCCGAATGATGTACATGAGAACATAGAACCATCAATTCTTTTTCCGGTTTTAAGATATGTATGTTCTGAACAAGAAGCAATCACTGCTCCTACATCTCCCTGCCATGGTCCTTCACCAAGAGATGTTAACACTGTAAACACCAGCATCAAAGGAACACTTCCTATATATCCAGCAAAAACAATACCGATACGACAAGCTGTTGCAAAGATATAACTGTATTTATTAACCTTGTACATGCCTCTCATTTTTTCTACCAATGTAGGTGTGATTGCAAGTGCAATAATCAATGGTATATTAATTGCCCAGGAGAACACGCCGAATAAATTTTGATTTAACAATACATAGGTCATAAAATATGTACCCACGCTTACCATTGCAGCACGCAACTGCTGAAGAATATAGATCGCACAAATCATTACAAAATATTTGTTTGATACGAGCAACTTGAGTGTCTGAAAGAATGAAATCTTACTGTCTTCTTGCTCTACATCTCCATCTTCTCTTAATTCTTCCTCAGAAAGTTCTTTTACAGAAAATGCAGAAAGTGTATTTGTAATAATACCAACGATACAGTAAATAATTGCTACTGCTCTCCATCCTGCAGCACCGCCACCAAAAGCCGCAACTGCACCGAATGTAATTGACTGAATCAATAAGTTTGTACCAAATGAGAACATGAAACGGAATGAACCCATTTCCACACGCTCTTTGCTGTTCTTTGTTACAAGAGAAGTTAATGCTGCGTATGCAATGTTATTTGCAGTATAAAATACGGCATTCAATAAAGTATAAGCAATAAAGAACCATGCATATTGTGCTGTTTTTCCAATATTAGTTGGAATTGCAAATACACCAAACAATGTAAGTGCACAACCAAAGAATCCATAGAACATCCAAGGTCTTGCTTTACCCATCTTACTTTTTGTCTTGTCAATCATCGAACCAAAGAATACGTCCGTAATACCATCGAACAATTTTGATATCGCGATCAACGTACCAACAATACCAGCATTTAACCCTACTGTGTCAGTTAAATAAATCATTACGAAGGATGTCAGGAATGCATACACCACATTACCTGCAATATCACCCGAACCGTAACCAACTTTGTTATACCATTTGAGGTATTTCTTTTCTTCCATAATTTAATCTCCTTCCTTGTTTCCATTACTTCTTATAATCGTTCCTTCGTTATTTTTATTGTATAAAAATAGATTTCGAAATTCCATATCATATATTAGACAAAATATACACAAAATGATAAAATTAATAAAAAGAGGTACATACCAGGAGGAACTTATGTATACAAATAATGCATATCTGAACAATTCGATGGTAGACATCAAAGACAAATCCAAACCACTTATCGTAACGAGTTGTGGAACTTACCACCTATATACACGCAAAAAACTGCCAACATGGAGACCACGTGGACGACGCGACTTTCAGTTAATTTATGTCGCTTCCGGCAAAGCACATTTTCACTTTGGCAACGACGAACGCATCGTAACTGCCGGACATATGGTGCTGTATCGCCCAAAGGAGCCTCAGAAGTATGAGTACTATGGAGAAGACCAGACACAGGTTTTCTGGGTACATTTTACAGGAGGCAACGTGACAAACATACTGCGCTCCTATGGTATAACGGATGATAAAAAAGTATTTTACTGTGGTTCCGGACTTGATTACAAAAATATTTTCCGGACGATGATAAATGAACTTCAAATGTGTAAAGAAAATTATGCAGAGATGCTGGAGATGTATTTAAGACAAATATTCATCATGTTGCAACGATACTTTATAGGAACTGAGAAAACAGATAAAGTACATGTCGTTGAAGAGATAGACAAAGCAACCGCTTACTTCAATGAACACTATAGCGAAGATATCAGCATTGATGAATATGCCGAACAAAACCATGTTAGCGTTAGTTGGTTCATTCGTAATTTTAGAGAATGTACCGGTTTTACACCAATGCAATACATTCTGTCTAAACGCATCTACAATGCAGAAATTCTGTTGCGAGATCCTTCCCACAATGTGACTGAGATTTCCAGCATTGTTGGATATGAAAATCCTCTTTATTTTAGTCGTGTCTTCAAAAAAGCAAAAGGATTATCACCTACCGAATATCGGAAGAACATTTGCAAGATTTGACTACTTTTTGATTAGATTTGGCAAGTAATCATGCGCTTTTTGTATTATACTGAGCTCAAGAAAAGAGAAAGGAGATAGAAAATATGAAAGAAAAAATAAGCGCATACATGGAATTACTACTTAACTTCTACGCAGACTTCTTTTTACACAGTTTACAACGTTTCTAAACCTGCGTAACTCACTTTACGATAAATTGATACATAATATGAATAACGTATATTTCTTTCTTCCATTACTTCATTGAAATATGAACTCATGTATGTATCATTTATATATATAAACCCTATAAATAGCAGGCAATACTTTTGTTATGAAAGTGTTGTCTGCTATTGTTCTTTATGATAAATTATAATTATAAGATTAATTAAAGGAGGTAACCCGTTTATGAAACAATTAAATGAGAAGGTTGCTATTGTGACAGGTGCAGGTCAAGGAATCGGAAAAGGTATTGCACTTTGTCTTGCAAAACGAGGCGTTAAAGTTGTCTGCACAGGAAGAAGACCGGAACCTATCGAAGAAACGGTAGCGGAAATCAAAGCTGTTGGAGGAGAGGCATTTGCGATGACTTGCGACTCTGCTGACCGCGCACGTGTAAAAGAAGTGGTTGCAAAAACGGTAGAAACTTACGGTACCGTCGATGTTGTAGTGAACAATGCACAGGCAGTTGCCAAATCCATGCCTGTGGAAGAAGTTACATATGATTTAATGTATCTTGCATGGTCTACCGGAACGATTGGTTCTCTCAACTTTATGCAGGAATGTTTTCCTTATATGAAGGAGCAAGGAGAAGGACGTATTATTAACTTTGCATCTGCAACAGGTATGTTCGGATACGCAGGCAACCTTGCATATGGTTCAAACAAAGAGGCCATCCGTGGACTTACCAAGATTGCAGCAAAGGAATGGGGGCAATTCGGTATCTGTGTAAACTGTGTTCTTCCTGGTGCGGAATCTCCTGCTGCAAAAGAATGGGCAAAGAAATTCCCAGAAAAATACAATGCAATATTAATGCAACAGCCAATGCGTCGCTTAGGTGATTCTGAAAATGATATCGCACCGGTTATTGCATTCCTTGCAGGGCCGGATTCATGCTACTATTCCGGACAATGTATGTTGCTTGACGGTGCATATTCTATCGCACCATAATGAATACGGACTATATAAGAAACAATGGGATTGCAGATTGATATGCAGTCCCATTATCTTTTTCAGAAAATATATTGTCAACTTTTGCTTCATTGTGCTAAAATATACGCATTATCGAAATAGGAGTAAGAATATGAGTCTGAAAATCCCAATTGAGACTTCTGCAAGACACGTACATGTCTGCGAAGAAGATTTTAAAAAATTATTCGGCGAAGATGCAGAGTTGACTTATGTACATGAATTAAGTCAGCCGGGACAATATCTATGTAAAGAGCGTGTTACCATTGTTGGCCCGCGAGGCAAATTTGAAAACGTTGCCATACTCGGTCCATATCGTAAGGAAACTCAGATTGAATTATCTATGACAGATACAAGAAAAATCGGTGTTCCGGGCGTGATTCGTCAATCTGGGCATACAGATGGCACTCCAGGCTGCTCTTTAATTGGACCTGCTGGAAGTATTGAATTGGAAAAGGGCGTAATTGTTGCCAAACGACATATACATATGACTCCACTAGAAGCAAGTCGTGCACGTGTACGGGATAACGATGAAGTCTTTGTTATCACAGAAAGTTACGAACGTGGACTGATTTTTGCAGACGTGGTTGTTCGTGTGAGTCCATCCTTTAAACTTGCAATGCATGTCGATACAGATGAAGCAAATGCGTTCGCCAGCGATGTTGCGCCAACCGGTGCCATACTCAAACTGTTCGATGGGCAGACTTACAGCCTGCAACAATGGGCTGATGAGATTCAATCAGGAATCAATCGATAATTAATAGGAGGAATCAATTATGAGTAAAATCGAAGAAGTAAGAAAAGCCATGGTAGATGCCATGAAAGCCAAAGACAAAGATACAAAAGATGCACTCTCGGCATTGTTAACAGCACTCAAAAACAAAGCAATTGATAAGAGAGCTGATTTAACTGAGGAAGAAGAAACTCAGGTGATCATGAAAGAAATTAAACAAACAAAAGAATCCTTAGAGATGACACCTGCTGACCGCACGGAGTTAATTGAAGAATTTCAAAAACGTATTGCTGTATTAGAGCAGTTTGCTCCAAAGATGATGGATGCTGACGAAATCAAAGCTATCATCTCTGGTGTACTTGCCGAACTCGGCATCGATGCTCCAACAGCAAAAGACAAAGGACGTATTATGAAAGAACTTATGCCAAAGGTTAAAGGAAAAGCCGATGGTAAATTAGTAAACGAAATCGTAGGTTCTATCATGTCATAGTTGATACAAGTAATAAAAAGGAAGATGTATTTTGCTACATCTTCCTCTTTTATTGTCATTATTTATCTGTTTTTTCTGAAGAATCCTTACTTGTATCTTCTGTTTTCTTATCTTCT
>JAZRPT010000132.1:0-2537 GCA_045649385.1 Faecalimonas sp.
GCCCAGCAGGTTATCGCTGAAATGCCTCACAAGACTATAGCGAATAGGTGTGATAGTAAAAATGGAGAGGAAATGTTTGAATATCTTTTCGGAGACAAAGGGAATCTCCCAAAAGCGGATTTTGCTCAGGAATTTGCGGATAAATTACACTCTATGAAATCAGATGAATCTATCGAGAAAAAACAAATTGAATATGGTTATTTATCAAAAAAAGATTTTCCAGAAAATATAATTCGAGCAATTGAGTATGTATGTGGTTAGTGAGAACGTGTTAAAAGGCTCATCAAATGAACAAAGAAAGATAATTCTTTCATCAGGAGCAATATCTGTTTCAGCTTGTCCTGGTAGTGGAAAGACCTGGACAGCTGCACGGTTATTTATAAATCGAGTAAAACATAAGAGTAATCACTTTAGGGGTGTTGCGCTTTTATCACACACAAATGTTGCTGTAGAAACATTTAAACAGAGGATACTTGAAGTGGAGCCAACATTAGACGTTGACCGTATCAATTATGTAGGAACCATAGATTCCTTTGTTGAAAAATATCTAATTTCTCCCTTTTATTATTTATTTCAAAATCTCGATAAACGTCCTTATAATTTTGATTTTGACAGTGACGCTATAACATTACCAAAAAAAATCGCTAATACTCCTTACCCGATTCGCCTGAATGATATTAAGTGTTTCATCAGTGAATCAGGGTTAATATACAGAGCAAAGAATAGAAAAAATAGCAATCAGTACTTCGATTTACCTTCTGTTCCAGTCAGAGAGTTATTCATACGAAATATCAATAACTTTGCGAGATATACGCACGACATGCGTTGGTTCATTGTATATGAGATAATTAAATACACAGATGCACTTCGATGTCTGGCTAACAAGTTTTCTGAAATCATCATAGATGAAGCACAAGATACCAAAGAAGTAGCGTACGTGTTTTTTGATAGATTAAAAGAAGCAGCTTCCCTCCCTCTTCATATTTCTTTAGTAGGAGATATTAATCAATCAATTTATTCATTCGCCGGAGCAACGCCTGATGCATATAAAAAGTACGTCAATAAATGGGGCTTGAAAAAGTATCATTTAACAATCAATCGCCGCTCATCTTATCAGGTTATTAGAGGAATAGATTCATTATTTGGCGTAAAAATGGAATCGACATTTAGTGATGCAGACAGCGGAATATATTTCATCTCTAAGACTCAATATGAACAGATAGGTGTCGAACAAATTTTGGATCGTTTTGGCGTTTCAATATCTTCTGTTTGCTTTCTAAGCAGGCGCAACACTTCTAGCAAACGTAGAGCTACTTTATATATTCAAACGCTTTTTGATGCATGCTACAAAAGAGATTATGAAAATAATCCTAAAGCTGCATACCGCGAGCTAATAAGCTTTGTGAAAGCGTATGGTAATTTTAGTTTTCCTGATGATGATACTGTTAATCCATATATTTGGGAAATGGTGAAAAATAAGACGCTACTTCCACCCCTGGATATGACTTGGAAAAACTGGAGGAATATGATTAAGGCCAGTTTAATGGAATTATCCGAAAATCTAGGTATTGCCGACCTTAATCTTAATTATTTGCGTCAACCTGTACAATTGGACTCTAATCAGCTCATTTCCGATTTCCTAAAAACAGAGTCGAAGATACAAACAGTACACTCTGTCAAAGGAGAAACATGTGATGGAGTCATATTTATTGATGATGATTTTCAATGGAAAAGGTTATTAGAGTATAAAACAGAAAATGATATTATAGAGAACGAGGAACTTCGTATTGCATATGTTGCTGTAACCCGAGCTCGCAAATTTGTATTACTTGTTATTCCAGATAAGCATCTCATAAATAATAGAGCCAAGTGGAAAAGCAAGATTTGCGAGTTTCCAAGTGATGCCTATTACTATGATTTTAAACTTCAGTAGTTTTATCTGTATTCCTGCTCTTCCCTGCCGGCGCACGATAATCTTGTACTCTTATCTATCGACTACAATATAGGTGGGAACCGGGGAACAAGTCACGGGGGACAGTCTGTCCATTCCATGGGGAAGCCATAGTAGGGCATGCTACAGCGAATACCCTCTCTTATCCCCCATTTTCTCCTTATTTAAGTAACCCGTACTTGAACATCCGCTAAATTTTGCTATAATAGCGCGAGCAGATTCGTTTTATGTCAGAGGCAAAACCATTTATCAAGTGGGTAGGAGGGAAAGGACAGTTGCTTAGCCAACTGGAGTCTTTGCTACCCAAAGACTTTCAACGTTGGGAGGATGCTACCTATATTGAACCTTTTGTTGGTGGCGGTGCTATGCTTTTTCTCTTTATCTAAGTAACCCAAGTTTGAAGCATGAGGCTTGTGTAAAAAAGGATAAATTGTTACAATTACACACATCGCTACATACTCTCAATCCCATGAATTTGCGCTTCGACACAACACTGGCGAGGAAATACAAAAGTAAGTCTCAAATTGCTCGAGTACTGACGGAGGATTGGTTGGCTCGTAACATGTATTGTCCCATTTGCGGAGAG
>JAZRPT010000133.1:0-1921 GCA_045649385.1 Faecalimonas sp.
CGGATATTATGTTGATGATGTCATATGCTTCATCCGTGCGAACGCCTTTGGATACGGTGTATACGCTCAAACTCTCACCATGATGATTCGAGATGGCAGTACCAACATGTGCCGAGGAGGCGATGACGGAGCTCGAGGGTATAACGCTATCATCAGGCTAGAGCAGTTCAACGACAAATACTTCAACATCACCTACGCACCATTGGAGCTCACGATTGCCGCGATTTCGCAGTACATGCAGCAAAACAAGCCGGATGCCTTCGCTCAATCTCAAATTTTCTTTGCAGCGCTGGAGAAAAACATGCAAGAAAGAGCCCTGCTCCGCACCTACTGGAGAAAAGGAACAATAAATAGACTTCGCATCAAACACAAACTTAAGAGGAAAGGCCTCTTTAACCTCCTCCGCTGCCTCCCCCTACCCATTTACGCTAGGTTGCTGGCATGGTATAGAAAGATAAAGAAGAAATGAATAATCAACAGCTCACACAAACAGGCCGACAACCTTGGATTGATGAACTAAAGGGGGTAGCCATTTTTTTTGTTGTTTTAGGTCACATGCCGTATACATGCGATACGGTAATTTTAAAGCATATGATATATTCATTTCATATGCCTCTGTTTTTCTTATTGGCAGGTTGTACTACAGCCATCTCAGCCAGCCGAAGTTCTGATTATATATTTTTAAAAAATAGATTCATATCATTATTCATTCCTTATATCATTTGGTGTATCATTCACGGCACTTTATTTACAAGTTCCATATTCGAACTGAGTAATTATCAAATAAAAACTCACTGGGAAACGCTCATATACGGAAAAGTAACAAACTGGTTCTTAATAAGCCTATTTACTCTCATATTGTTGTTTTATATATATAAAGTAACCACTAACAGACTAAACGGCATCTGGAAAGCAGCCGTTGCCGCCACGTTATTCATTTTCATTTTCACTCTGCATAATTGTTTTGGAAAAACGTCTGACGCCAATCTCAATTCATTTGAATTTTTAACAAGTGCTTATGTATATTTTATACCTTTTACATTAGGAATCATAATGATACAATACGAAAGGGTTAAAAATTTAATACTAAAGAACAGCGTTTTAGTTTTCTTTTGCGTTGTAGTTACTCTTATAGCGCCGGGATTATTATCCACGATTCCTGTCGGTTCAAACTACCCCAAAATTATAACGGGCATATGTGTATCGTGTGTATTAATCAGATTGTTGCAAAATGATGCACTCAATATTCCTTACATTAACTACATTAAAAAATTTTTCTCATTTATCGGCAAACACTCACTAGGTATTTATCTCATGTCCGGCTTGATGTTACCACACCTGCCCCTACCACTCAGTAGTGGATTGGAAGCATTTGTTATATACGGCTTATATTCTGCAATTGTGTGCATTTTATGCGTTCTTCTTGAGAATTTCATTTGCACCTCGAATCTTCTTGCGTTATTGTTATTCGGAAAACGAACAAAATAAATCCCTGACTATGAATACACCTCTCACAGTTTTCATGCATCCTCGCACATTCTGGAATTGGAAGTTCAGCGGGATATCGCGTTATGTATGCGAGCTAACGGAAGAGCTTTTAAAAAAAGGTGTGAATGTACAGATTCCCATCAAAGAGACGAGAAACGAATACCTTAAAAACGCTTCTTTTTTTCATAATACATCAAGAGAGGTATGCAAGGCGTCATATACAATCAGACTGATACGCAGGCTGTTATCCATAACTCCGCTCCACGAAAAAGGAAGGCGAGCAGAATTACGCAGTCAAGCTCTTAACTTTTTAAAAACTAAAGAGTTTGACATCATACATCCCACCCACAACAATGCTACGGAAATTTTGCCTTTCATAGGGAACAAACCTTTAGTCATCACAGTGCATGATATGACGCACGAGTTGTTCCCC
>JAZRPT010000134.1:0-2313 GCA_045649385.1 Faecalimonas sp.
GTGACAGTGGAAGCGCATATTTTGGATTTTGACCAGGATATTTATGGCAAGTCTGTGGAATTGGAAGTACACAAGTTTTTGCGCCCGATTCAAAAGTTCAATAGTCTGGAAGAAGTGCAGAAACAAGTAAGAAAAGATATAGAAGAAGCAAAGAAATGCTTGCAATAAATAAGAGTTCGTCGGTACTCCGACGAACTCTTTGTATTATTAGAACTAATCTATTGTATTTTTAGATATTGTACACTATATGGTAGTAGTTCTAACTGCTCGTTTAACTGGCCTGAGCGGTCAGTAAGCAGTTCTTTGTATTCCCCTTGAAAAGAAGGATGGTGCACTGTTTGTTTATCTGCAGAAGCATTGATTGCCACAAGCACCTGTTCCTTGTCTGTACGACGTTCAAATATGAGATAATGATTTTGCATTACTACATTATAATAAGAACCATTGCATAGAGCATCACTATTTTGACGAATGAAAATCAGCTTTTTGATATATTCAGTCAAATCATTTGGCAGAGGAGCATCAAAACAAGGGCGAAGTGCATAGTCGTTATCCGGTGCCTTCACACCCTCCTGTGCCCATTCGCTTCCGTAATATAAACATGGAATGCCCGGCATGCCCATAAGAAGTCCGTATGCAATTGGAATATGATTTTTATCTTTTAAAATGCTAGCAAGTCTTGTCACATCATGATTGTCCACGAACGTCATCAAATGCTTGCCACGGTAAATACACCATTGTTCCGGACCAAACTGGCGATTTAACGAATAACCAATCTCAAAGAAATTCATGTCATTGAGACTAGAGAAAATTCCTTTGTAACATTCGTAGTTGGTACAACTGTGGAGCATTTGGTCGTTTACAATCAGATTGTAATCTCCAAAGAGAACTTCGCCAATTAACGCAAAGCCAGGCTTGATGCTTTCGCAGAAGGAACGCAAGCGTCTCATAAAATCATGGTCGAGGCTATAGGCCACGTCCAGACGAAGTCCGTCGATGTCAAATGCATCTACCCAGTATTTCACACATTCTAATAAATAATCAACTACAGCAGGGTTGCGCAGATTGAGTTTCACTAATTCGTAGTGACCTTCCCAACCTTCGTAGTAGAAGCCGTCATTATATCCCGTGTTACCATCAAAATTAATGAGGAACCAGTCCTTGTAAGGGGAATCCCATTTCTTTTCCTGTACATCCCTAAATGCCCAGAAACCACGACCCACATGGTTGAATACACCGTCCAGAACGATCTTGATGTTGTGTGCATGCAAATGATTACATACATCCGTAAAGTCCTGATTGGTTCCAAGACGACAATCTATTTTCTTAAAATCACGTGTGTCGTAGCCGTGATTATCAGATTCAAAAATAGGATTTAATAAAATGGAATCTACGCCTAGATTCTGAAGATAATCCGTCCAGTCCATGATTTTTCGGATGCGTGGAACGCATTGCCCGTCATTGTGTACGGGAGCACCACAAAATCCAATAGGATAGATTTGATAAAACACACTGTTGTAAGCCCACATTGCAGTAATAACCTCCAAATTCACATTTTGACCAAGGCAGAACCTCGGAAAATCATAGATTTTCCTCAGTCGTATTTTACCATAAAAACGTGTGCTATAGTATATAAAATAAGAAGAAATAAAATTTAAAAAAAGATAAAATTTTCCTTGACATGGAAATCGTGGCGTAATATAATATAACGGCATGAGAATAGAAGAAGCAGTTTGCGCCAATGCCCCGGAGTGAGCTGATTCCTATATAAATGAGAACAATTTAACTGAGAATTATTTAGGAGGAAACCCAATGAAAACTTACATGGCTAATCCAAGCAAGATTGAAAGAAAATGGTATGTAGTTGACGCTGAAGGATGTACATTAGGACGTTTATCAGCTGAAGTAGCAAAAGTTTTAAGAGGAAAAAATAAACCAGAATATACACCACACGTTGACACAGGTGATTATGTAATCGTAATCAACGCTGAAAAAATCGTTGTGACAGGTAAGAAATTAGATCAAAAGATCTACTACAATCACTCTGATTATGTAGGTGGTATGAGAGAAACTACATTAAGAGAAATGATGAACAAGAAACCTGAAAAGGTTATCGAACTCGCTGTTAAAGGCATGCTTCCAAAAGGACCATTAGGAAGAGAAATGTACAAGAAACTTCATGTATACGCTGGAGCAGAGCACGCACATGCAGCTCAAAAACCAGAAGTATTAACATTCTAATTAGGTAAGAGGAGGAAATAATATGTCTAGCGCAAAATTCTACGGAACAGGAAGAAGAAAAAAATCAATCGC
>JAZRPT010000135.1:0-9031 GCA_045649385.1 Faecalimonas sp.
CATGAAGTGGAACTTCCGTATGGATATGGAACGTTTGGGCGTTGTTACCTATAATGAAATAAAGGATATTACTACGCTGTGGGATTCATGGAATATTGAAGATTATAATGAGTTTGAGCTTACAGATGTAGAGGTTCTGGACACTGGACGATTGTCTGTCAAAGGTACGATTGTCTCTGGTCCTAATGAGGGTGATGTAATTGGTGATGAATATGGAAGTTGGCCAGACGTGTCTCCGACAGGTAACATTACTTACATTATAAATGGTGAAAAAGTAACAGAAGAAATCAAGTGGATTCCGTGTTATGGATTAACGGTAGATGGTGATTGTGACTTCTATATTGAAGGTAGTAATGTGTACGATAATATTGAAAACATCACCAATCTTATCCTAGAAGAGGGAACCATGATTTCGCTCGATGGAAAAACACCACTCCGTCTATCCAACAGCTGGCAGGTGGTAAACCATGAAGGAACATGGAAACAATATAACGAGGTAGAAGCAGCTTTCGTGCAATCCGGTGCAAAAGGACAGATCTATCTGAAAGCAGATATTATTTCTGGTCCGGACGCAGGCGAGGACGTAACAATTGGTGGAACATATGGAAACTGGACAACAGCTTTGCTCGGCAATGTAACCTATACATTAAATGGAGAATCCATAACAGAGCAGGTAAATTGGTATACAACTAATGATGATCCAGGAGCTTATAACAGTAATATCTATATTGAGGGAAATAATATTATAGCGAATTTTCAAAATATTACAGATATTACCTTAGAAGAGGGAACGATACTCATTCCACAAAGTACAGAATATAGTTCCCATCTGATGGTTCTTTCTAATGAAATTTACTTGCAGATGAATGAGTCCGGAAAGTGGTATGGAGAGACCAATGAGGTTCAGATTACCTATGCGGGATCCGATGGAAGAGGATTTTATCTGGACGCAGAGATTGCATCTGGACCGGACATGGGAAAAGATATTGAGGATGTATATGGTGAATGGCCGAATCCATCTCCAATTGGAAAGATAACCTATACAAGAAATGAAGTGGAAGAATCCATGAACGTACTGTGGTCCACATGCAATGATACACAGATTTATATCAGCGGTTCCTACCAGAGTTTTGTTTCAGAATTAACAGATATTGTGTTTGAGGCAGGTACTCTAGTTGTTCCGCAATCACTAGAAGAAAGCAGAGTAAACATGATTGTGGCAAATAAAGTACAGATTGCACGTGATGGAGATGAGTGGATCACACAGAACCGCGTTCAGATTCGTTATAACTCTTTTGATAGCAGAGGATTTTATCTGGATGCCGACATAGTGGCAGGACCAAATAAGGGTGAGAATATTACAGAGGTATATGGAGACTGGAAGAACTCACCGATGGCAGATATGACTTATGTGAGAAATGGTGAAGAATCTAAGATGAGTGTCATCTGGTCGCCATGTAATACCTCTCAAATCTATGTCAGTGGTGATTATGTAACCTTTGTTTCAGAAGTGTCAGAACTTAATTTTGCGAAAGGAATCACATTGACTCCGACTTCAGAAGAATATAGTAAGGTTTCAATAGAAATTATTGACGAGATGAATCTTGTGAGAATTTCTGATAAAGACTTTATTGATACGACAATGTTGGATATCAAGGTTCAAGATAATTACAATACAGCTGCAACAGGGTCAAGTAAATTCAATCTTCGTTTTATAAGTTCAGTGAATAGTTTAGTTTATGATAGTGCTGGATTTGTATTTTCACTTACAGATGCTACACCGAGTATAGAAGAGGAGTGTCCGGTAAGAGATACAACATCGGTTTATAAGTCTATATTAGCCGATGGGAAATCTATGAAGGTGGGAGATATATATGACGATTATTCGCAATATATGTATGCCTTTGGAATCAATAATGTTCCAGCCAATGCGGTTATATATGCCCGTGCATATGTAGAACTTAATGGAAGAATCATTTATGGACAGGTTAGAGCAGTAACTGCACCAAGTGCGAAGACTGAGTAGGAGGACATATAACATGAAAGAAACAGTAAATTATGAGAAACCAATCATGGATCTTATCGAATTTTCTCACATGGAAGATGTAGTTACTTTATCTGGTGGTGAAGAAGGGAAACCGGACGAAGGTGACTATGAAGACATTTTCGGTTAAGTTTATGAAAGGGAAGATTATGAAAAACAAGAACAGGAAAATGATAGTGATGATCAGTGCAATTTTAATTCTGTTAATTGGAAGTCTGAGTTATGCTCAGACTTCCAATCAACAGCCGGATGTTCTAACACCGGGAAAAGCACATGTGATTTTACTAGCAGGACAATCAAATGCCAGTGGACAATCAGTTGTGTCGTTCCTTCAAGAGAAGGCAGAAGCAGCAGATTATGAGAAATATAATGCAGGATATAAAAATGTACTCATTCGTTATACCGTAGATAATGGAGCAAATGTCTCAGATGGATTTGTTCCCGTTACACTTGGACAAGGAGCAAGTACTCTTCAGTTTGGACCGGAGGTTGGTATTGCCGATTATTTGAGTACACAATATCCTGATGAAACTTTTTATATTATTAAGTCTTCTTGGAGTGGGACAGCTATCGGTTCCGACTGGCAAACAAACGATACAGTGTATAACACGGTTATTTCGGGAATGAATGATTCTTTTGAAATATTAGAAGAACAAGGATTAGACCCGGAACTTTTTGCATTCTGCTGGATGCAAGGAGAGGGTGATTCCGTTGTATATTCCTATGCAGAAGATTATTATAATCAGCTATCCAATCTAGTGGCACGCATTTTCACGCGCTATGACAAATATGCGTCACCGGCTGGTATTGCATTTGTAGATGGTGGCATTAGTGACCATACAGATTGGAAATTCCATCAGATAGTGAATGGAGCAAAGGCGCAGTATGCTTCTGAACAGTCCAATCGATATTTCCTTGATACGCAAGCGGAAGGATTGGAATATCATGTGGAGAACAATGATCCGGCCCATTATGATTCTTTATCTATGATTCGATTGGGTGAAATGTTTGGAGAAGCAATTGGAAAAGTAATCGGAGAGGGAGGAACAGCACAATGAAAAAGAAAATAGGAATTTTGATGTCGATTGTGTTATTAGTTTCATGTTTATGGGTGCCATCAACATCCCTTTCCGCAACGGAGGAAGCTACAACAGAACTGGAACTTATTTTTGACTCTGTTGGGCAACCAAATGGAGCAAAAAACTGGGGATTCACTTGTGTAGATAATGGCGCATTACCAAATCAAGGTCAATGGTTCAAGGTAAGCGCAGAAGTAGACGGCAGTTCCCGGACAGTATTGCTACAATATGACAATGCCGTTCCACTATTTTATATCTATGGTCACTGCTTTGATTCCACGCCGAGTGATACAAGCCGTGCACCGGCAAGCAGTTTGAAGATTCCTACAGGTGCAGTTTTGACACCATTAACCGATGCAAATGCTAACTTGGTTAATAGCAGTGGAATCAGTTACCACTTAAAAAAAGAGATTTCTGTTATTTATAATACTACGACTTGTGTATGGGAAAGCGTTTCAAATATATCGTCAGAAACAGTGATGGATTTGGAACTTATGTTTAGTAGCGTCAGTTCACCAGAATCAGCAAAGAATTGGGCTTTTTCTTATGTGGACAATGGTGCATTGCCAACACATGGGCAGTGGTTCCGAGCTGCTGTTGATTTAGATGGTGATTCACGAATAGTATTAGTACAATATGATGGTGTGGGGCAGTGCTTCTATATCTATGGTCACTGTTTTGATGCAGTTCCAACGGCTACATGGCGTGCGCCGGCAAGTAGTCTAAAACTTGCACAAGGTACAATTTTGACGCCGTTGACAGAACCGAATACCAATTCTGTTGACACCTCAAAGAGTGTGTATAGAATAACAAAACAAATCAAAGTGGTTTACAATACCACAACTTCGACATGGGAAAGTGATTTAGGTATATCTGCTGACAATGCCGTTGACTTAGAGTTGTCTTTTAGTAGTGTGAGTGCTCCGGGAGGAGCCAAGAATTGGGGATTTTCCTATATAGATAATGGTGCGTTGCCAAGCCAATATCAATGGTTTCGAGCAAATGCTATCGTGGATGGTGTTTCCCGTGTGGTATTAATACAATATGACAGTGATGGTCCATATTTTTACGTATACGGGCATTGTTTTGACCAAACCCCAAGTGATACATCCCGTGCACCGACAACCAGCTTTCAACTTGAAAAAGATACAATTTTGATACCATTGACAGAGCCGAATGCCAATTCCGTTGATGAAGAAGGAACTGTTTATAAGATTACAAAAGAGATTACGGTTACATATGAAGATGGTATATGGGCGGATCAAAACAGTGAAATTGATTATACAACATATAAGGCAGATGATATTCAACTATTTGATTTGGGCGACCAGACAAACTTCAATCGTACTTGCATTACCCTGAAAATGTCGGAGTCCCTGCCAAAACCGACAGAAAATGAATGGTGGGGAACCTATAACGGAAATGCAACGGTTTCATTTAATGGTGTTTCTTATTCGGCATTTCTTGGAGCTGCGGGCGAACCAAATCTATTAGCGATCTATATTAGCTGGCCAAGTGGTACAAGTAATTTGTTTGCAAATGCTGAGACTATCGTAATTCAGTCTGGCATGCAGGCGGCTGCCGGAAGTGAAGGATTCAGACTGAGTGAAGATTTAACGATTGAAAAAGATGGATATTTTTGGAGATTCAATGGAAACACAGCAGAAGATAAGATGCAGTATGTGGACATTGATTGTGAACAGATGAAATTGCTCTCATACAAAAGTGGAGATGCAGATAATCAGCCATTATTTCAAATTGAAGTAGATGAGAACTTATCGGAATTCGATTGGAACAACTTTGAAGGCGAAATCACGATTTTTGTAGACGGAGTAGAGCAAAGTGCAACATTGAAAAAGAGTGATTCTATCAATGGATTTGACCTTTACATTAGCTCTGAGTCTGTGGCGAAACAGGTATTGATACCGGACGGCATCATTGCACTTGGGCAGAACCGAAAACTTGGTGTCCGCTTCAACAACAGAGAAGGCATGTTTATGGAAATTGATGATGATTTCTATGTGGATACAAAGATGTTAAGTGTGAAAGTACAGGATAATAGTACGACGGCTCCGGAAGGAACATCAAAGTTTGATATTCGCTTTATTGCTTCTGTCAATAGTCTCGATTATAAAAGCGCCGGATTTGTGTTTTCACTGGTAAATGACTCGCCGGAAGTAAATGGAGCAGATTGTGTACAAAAAGAAACAACTACGGTGTACAAAGCCATTAGGGCAAGTGGAACGCTACAAAATGTTAGTGATGTTTACAGTGATTACTCTCAATATATGTATGCATTTGAAATCAAAAATACGCCGGCTAACAAAAGAATATATGCCCGTGCGTATGTGGAACTTGCAGATGGCACGTTTGTTTATGGGGATGTAAGAACCATTATAGCACCGGAAACGAATATTCCTATAGTGTCCCCAGAAGATATTCTGGTGGATGATAAAACGTGGGGAGAGATTTCTTGAAAGGAAAGAAGAACATTATGAAATATGTAAAACCAGAAATGGAAGTTGTAAAATTTGGACATGTAATTACACAGGTATCCATAGTGCCAGGTGAGACTACAGATGGGGTGCCTAGTGTAGAAGTACCAGAAGAACCATTCTAAGTAGAAAGGGGGAAGAGATGATGAAGATAAAGAAAATATTGAATTTTACTAAAAAAGTAGTTGCAGGATGTTTGGCGGCAGCTGTGATTGTTGCTGGAATCGTAGTGGTTCCAAAGACGGCAAAAGCAGAGGGAGATATCGTTAAGGATGGAATTACCTACAGTCCAATGGATATGGCTACATATTGGAGTGAGAGTGCAAAAACAGCACCAGTGAAGGCGGACCATGTATTTGCCGGATGGTACACGGCGGATGAAAGTAATAACCTATCATCAATAAAAGAGGCTGACGGTATTCCATCAGATACTACAACTTATGCGAAATTTGTTCCGGCCTATGTATTAAGTGTAAAAACGCAGGTTGAGAAAAAAGCAGAGATGCTATCGACTGAGGCAGCTACCAAGGTTAGCCAGAGTGAAGACTTCAGTACCTTCATGCGTGTTCTTTCTTCAGTGGATTCAGGAGATTACCAAGATGTAGGATTTGAAATTCTTCTTGGAGATAAGGAAACCGTTTTGAAAGTAGCTCCAATTACAAAAGTGTATGAAGGGTTGAAATTAAGTGCAACGGATGAAAATGCAATAAAACCTGATAGTATATTTGGCTCAGCGGCAAAATATTTTACAGCTTTGGATATGAAAAACATTAGTATCAAAAGCTTCAGCAGTAAAATTTATATTAGACCATATTGGACCACCTTAGATGGAACAAAAGTAGAAGGTCTTGCAAAAAATGTCCGCGTGGAAGATAAGTATACAGATTACAGATATATTAGTGTACCTGTAAATCTTCTTACAGATGGAGCAAAACCAACAGGAGTGGCTGCCGGTATGGTAGAAGTTTCTTACGATCCAACGATGTTTGATGTGGCTACAGATACAAATGGCAATAAAAAAATCGACACCGGAAAATTATTGAAGGACATGGACTACGTAGTTGATAGCGTTAACGGAAAGATCACATTTGTAGGAAGTGCAACTAACGTCAATGATGATGTAAAAGCAGATGGACTTTATGCCAATATTAGATTCATAAGAAAGCCAAACTATAGCAGTGCAGAGGAAAGTGATTTGGCACTCACCAAAACAGTGAAGGAGTTCTGTGATTGGGAGGAAAATTCAGAAACGGTTATAGCATGGTAACTCAAATCTAATTAGAGGAGGCCAAAACGAATGTTAAAGAAATTATTAGCAAATAAGAAATTATTGGCTGTGATAGTTGTTTCGATTGTTATTATCGTAGGTATTGTTATTGCAGTTGTGAAAAATCAAGACTCTGGAGAAACTGGAAAATCAGGCGTTAGTATAGAGAACGAGAAAGACGATGAACAAGATGAACCATACAATGGAACAGGTCTTGAAATCATGGACGAAGTTGATGAAACAGTGGATAGTGTTGATGGATCCGGTGATTGGGATGGAACTTCTGATGGGAATAGTAAGAAGGAACAAGACAATAAAGCGGATGATGCACAATCAGATGATACACAGTCGGATAACACACAATCCGATGATACAAAAAAAGAAGAACCTGACGACAAAGGCGATGATGCTGATGGAGAGTTAGAGGGGGACATCCTCGTAGATGATAAAGTATGGGGAGAGATTAGCTGATGGCAGATCAGTCCTTCGGAAATCAAGGTTCATGGATCAACATAGAAATCAAATTTGACACTCTTGTATTTAAAAGGAGAAAAAAGTTATGAAAAAGATGAAAAGATGGTTGGCAGCGCTGTTAGCACTGTGTATGGTAATCGGTGGGATTGCCATACCAGAGGCGGCAAAGGCAGCAACAGGAACAACTATGACGTTGGTAGAAGCTGGCTTCCAGGATGGTAATAATAAGAGATATCTTTTATGGCTGAAGCCAGATGATGGAAGACCAATAGTTGATATGGGCACAGCCAGTGCAACAGTTGTCGTAGATGGAACCACCTATACGTCAGCTACATGGACAGCGAAGGGTTCGACAAGTTATGCCTTGGCATTGCCGTATAGTATTGTTCAAGGAAGTGGAACTAATACGAATTCTGCTGTAAAAACCCATTATGTTACACTGAAGGCTGGAAGTACTGTGGGAGATGTCACAGTAAGTCAAGATTTATATTTTAAGGTGGTTGGCGGTTATATGACTGGTGGCGAATGCTATATTGAGCAAATAGATTCTTTGCCAACGGATATGTTTTTGCGCAATCCAACTTATAATACTACTAGTAAGATGGTGGTATGGTGGTTTATTAATCCGTCTATGGGGAATGTAACTTCAATTAGTAGTGTAAAGACAGATGTATATGTGGATGGAACTTTAAGATCAAAATTGGCCAAATGGCAAAGTGGCTCTAATTACTATGGGTTAGAAATAGCTGCGTCTGATTTGGGTGATACAGAGCCTTATAATCTCAGTTCGCATCATATTGTGTTACCGAAAGGAACCACTGTTGGAAGTATGAATCTTACACGGGATTATCACTATATGACAAATGGTTCTGTGGTAAAGGAGGTAACCCCAACAGATGTATCGCTGGGAAATACAACTAGTTATGATGACACAAACAAACAGTATGTAATTAATTTGGTTCCAGCGGATGGAAGAACCATATTTGCACCTGCTTTGTCTAGTAAGAAAATATTGATTAATGGTGTGGAAAATACAGAAGGTATTGCTGGTTGGGAAAAAACGAGCGATGGATATAGTTTAAAAATCAATTACGCAACGTTGGATAGCGAAGCAACAGATGCTGCTTCTGTTGGGAAGTATAAGATAACGCTACCGGCGGGAACCTTTGTTGGAGATATGATGTTGGAGGAAGATTACTACATTGAAGTGAACGGAACTTCCGTGAAGGAGTATTCTGATACAAATTCACCTACTCTTAGTTTCATTGATGGCGGGTATCAGGACCAACATAGTCGTTATGTCGTTAACGTAAAAGCAACGGATGTTGCGGAATTAGAAGTAATAGGTAATGCCTCAGGTACGGCACTTGTAAATGGTGTGGAGACGGCAGTAGGTTGGGAAGGTTGGTCATCTGACGGCACAAGTCAAACTACTTCCTATTATTCTATTACAGTTCCATATTCTGCAATTTTATTTTCAGGGAATACGACGCATGCGTCAAAACAAGGAAGTGCCTATATTACAATACCAGCAGGCACAAAGATTGGAAATATTGAGGTTTCAGAAGCATTCCATGTAAAAATACATGGTGGAACCATGACGAGTAATGATTCCCTTATTGAACCAGTGACAGAGGTGCCACAATATTACTTCGGAAGTTGGAATTATGGG
>JAZRPT010000136.1:0-13153 GCA_045649385.1 Faecalimonas sp.
AAATGCAGCAAATGTGGAGAATTAATGATGCCACACAGAGTTTGCAAAGCTTGCGGATCTTACAATAAAAAAGAAATCGTAGCTGTAGATTAATTATGAATTAGTCAAAGGGACGTAAAAGTGAATGCTTTTACGTCCTTTTTTTTCGATTTATATTGATTTTTGTGGCAATGTTTAGTAAAATTACGTTAATGTCAGGAGGAAAAGTTATGTCAGAAATTACAAGAGTAGCAGTTGATGCTATGGGAGGGGACAATGCTCCGGGCGAAATCGTGAAAGGTGCAGTTGATGCCGTTAATTTACGAAAAGACATTAAAGTTTTTTTAGTAGGCCAGGAAGAAGTTGTAAAAAAGGAACTTGCTCAGTATACATATACTAAGGAGCAAATAGAGGTTGTTCACGCTTCCGAGGTGATTGAAACCGCAGAACCACCGGTTATGGCGATTCGAAGGAAAAAAGATTCATCCATTGTCGTTGCAATGAACTTGGTGAAAAACGGTGTAGCAGACGCTTTTGTTTCAGCAGGAAGTTCTGGTGCAATATTGGTCGGAGGACAATTAATTGTCGGACGTATTAAAGGTATTGAAAGACCACCGTTAGCACCGTTAATTCCTACGGCAAATGGAGTGTCATTGCTTATCGATTGTGGTGCAAATGTGGATGCACGTTCTTCGCATCTTGTACAATTTGCTAAAATAGGTTCTATTTACATGGAAAATGTAGTAGGTATTAAAAATCCAAAAGTTGCGATTGTTAATATTGGTGCAGAAGAAGAAAAAGGAAATGCACTCGTAAAAGAGACCTTTCCGTTGTTAAAGGAATGTGAAGATATCAATTTTATTGGAAGCATTGAAGCGCGTGATATCCCACAAGGGTTGGCAGATGTAATAGTTTGTGAAGCATTTGTCGGCAATGTCATTTTAAAACTTTATGAAGGACTCGCAGGTGTTCTAATCAAAAAAATCAAGGGCGGCTTAATGTCAACATTCAAAAGTAAAATCGGCGCAGCTCTTGCATTACCAGCGTTGAAGAACACATTAAAGAGTTTCGACACAAGTGAGCACGGCGGGGCACCATTACTTGGACTGAATGGCCTTGTTGTGAAGACACACGGTAGCTCTAAAGCCATTGAGGTGTCTAATTCTATTATTCAATGTGTTACGTTCAAAGAACAAAAAATAAATGATAAAATTAAAGAACGTATCCAAGAAAAAGAGTAAAATCCAAAAAGGAGAAGAAAAAATGGAATTTGAAAAATTAAAAGAGATTATTGTTGACGTATTAAATGTAGGAGAAGAAGATGTAAAGATGGAAAGCACTTTTGTTGATGATTTAGGTGCAGATTCTTTAGACATTTTCCAAATCATTATGGGAATTGAAGAAGCATTTGATATTGAAATCGAAAACGAAGATGCTGAAAAGATTGTTACGGTTGGAGATGCTGTAGATCAAATCAAGAATGCGGTAAATTAATTATACTTCGAAAAAGCCCAAAAGGGCTTTTTCGTATGTAAAGAAAAGAACGAGGATTATATGAAGCAGAGATTAAATGAATTACAAAACAAAATCGAATATCATTTTCGTGATGAAGAACTGCTTATATCCGCACTCATGCATAGTTCCTATACAAATGAAAAGCATTTGCCAAAACACAAATGTAACGAACGTTTGGAGTTTTTGGGTGATGCAGTATTGGAACTTATTTCCAGTGAATTTTTGTTTTTTGCTAACAGAAAAACTCCGGAAGGTGAATTGACCAGAATGCGTGCTAGTATGGTGTGCGAGCCATCCTTGGCATTCTGTGCAAGAGAAATCGGTTTGGGAGACTATCTGTTGCTTGGAAAAGGGGAAGAAGTAACAGGCGGGCGAAAACGAGATTCTGTCACTTCGGATGCATTGGAAGCATTGATTGGCGCGATATATTTAGATGGTGGTTTTGCTAGTGCAAAAGAGTTTATACGCAATTTTGTATTAAATGATTTGGAGAATAAAAAACTCTTTTATGATAGCAAGACTATCCTTCAGGAAATTGTGCAGGGAGTACAAGGGCAACAAGTTTGTTATAAACTTGTAAAAGAGGAAGGACCTGACCATAATAAAACATTTACGGTAGAAGTGTTTATCGGAGAGGCGTCATATGGAGAAGGAACAGGAAGAACAAAGAAGGCGGCAGAACAAGAAGCTGCTTATTATGCAATTTTAAAAATACGTAAGGAAAACAAAGAGTAGGTGTAAGATGTATTTAAAAAGTATTGAAGTACAAGGGTTCAAATCATTTGCAAATAAAATCGTATTTGATTTTCACAATGGTATTACGGGAATCGTAGGTCCGAACGGTAGTGGTAAAAGTAACGTTGCGGATGCGGTGCGCTGGGTACTTGGAGAACAACGTGTAAAACAGTTGCGTGGCGGTAATATGCAAGACGTTATCTTCTCAGGTACGGAGATGAGAAAGCCGCTTAGTTATGCGACAGTATCTATTACTATGGATAACGCAGACCACCATTTGCCAATCGATTACAATGAAGTAACTATTACGAGAAAATTGTATCGTTCCGGCGAAAGTGAATATCTTATCAATGGCAGCATTTGTCGTTTGAAGGACATTAATGAGATGCTTTACGATACAGGTATCGGTAAAGAAGGGTATTCCATTATCGGGCAAGGTCAGATTGATAAAATTCTGAGTGGTAAACCAGAAGAAAGACGTGAGCTTTTTGACGAGGCTGCAGGTATTGTAAAATTCAAGAGACGTAAAAATATGTCAGTAAAGAAACTGGAAGAAGAACGCCAGAATCTTGTACGTGTGACAGATATTTTATCAGAACTTGAGAAACAGATTGGCCCATTACAAAAGCAATCTGAAACAGCAAAAGAATATTTAAAGAAAAAAGAATCTTTAAAAAGATATGACATTAATATGTTCTTGCTTGAAACATCACGTTTGAAGGCTGAAATAGCGTCTCTTGATGAAAAAATCAAGATTACACAGGATGAATTAGATGCGGCTACCGCACAGTATGAAAATACAAAAGTAGAGTATGAAGCAATTGAAGTGCAGACAGACGAGATTGACGCTTCGTTGGAGACAGCAAAACGTCAGTTAAATGAGACAACCTTGCTGAAACAACAGTTAGAAGGTCAGATTGATGTCTTAAAAGAGCAGATAAATACTGCAAGAATGAATGATGAACACTTGGCACAACGTTCCATTGCAATTGTTGCAGAATTGGAAGAACGCGAGAAACAGTTAGAAGGTCTTTCTAATGAAAAATCCGAATTGGAAGCACAGATTGCCGAGAAGAACGCACAGCAGACCAAAGTTCAAGAGGAACTCTTGCGTACACAGACTCGAATTGCAGAGTTAGCAGGCGCTGTGGAAGACGGCAAAAACAATTTGATTGAACTGTTAAATAATCGTTCATTGACAAAAGCAAATATTCAAAAATTTGATACCATGCTTGAACAAATTCAAGTACGCAAAGCGGCTTTAAATCAGAGATTGATTATGGCAGAAAGCGAAGCGGTTGAGCATGATGAACTGATTAAGAAATATGAAGATGAGCTGAAAGAAATTTCATCCACGATTATTTCTTATACAGACGAAAATAAGAACTACGAGGCTGAAATCGAAAGATTACAGGCTGAAATTAATAAAAAATCGGAAGAATACCGTGTTTCTGAAGTGTCTTACCACAGAGAAGAATCCCGTTTGGAATCGCTGAGAAACCTTACAGAACGTTATGATGGATATGGGAACAGTATCCGAAAAGTTATGGAAAGACGAGAACAGGAAAAGGGTATTCTCGGAGTAGTTGCTGATATTATCAAAGTAGATAAGGCATACGAAATAGCGATTGAAACAGCTCTTGGCGGCAGTATTCAAAATATTGTAACTGACAACGAAGATACAGCAAAACGCATGATTCAATATTTGAAACAGAACAAATTTGGACGAGCAACCTTTTTACCGCTTACCAGCATCAATAGCAATAATTCATTGAAACAAAGTGATGCATTAAGCGAAAAAGGTGTGATAGGTGTTGCAAGTTCTTTGGTTCATGTGGAAGAAAAGTTTGCGAAACTTGCAGAAAATTTACTTGGTCGTACCATCGTTGTAAAACATATTGATGATGGAATTGCACTTGCAAAGAAATCAAAACAGTCTCTTCGTATTGTTACCGTGGAAGGTGAACTTATTAATCCGGGTGGAGCTATGACCGGTGGTGCATTTAAGAACTCAAGTAACCTTTTGAGTAGAAGACGTGAAATCGAAGAAATTGAAAAGAAAGTGGCACTTTTGAAGAAAGAAATGCAAGAACTTCAAAAGGCGTTAGAAGCTTGCAAAGAGGAACGCACCGCATACTATGCAAAGATTGAAACTGTGAAAACAGAACTTCAAAAAGCATATGTTGTTCAGAATACGGCAAAAATGAATATGGATCAAATGATTGCCAAAAAGGAAGAAGCCAAAGCCCTTGTGAAAGACATTCAACGGGAAGGCGAAGATTTGGATTTACAAGTATTGGAAATCAAGGACAATCATGAATCCATTCTCGTGGAATTGGAGTACTCTGAGAAATTTGAACAAGAAATAAACACCAACTCTGAAATTTGCCAAAAGGAATTGGAAGAAGCCAGAGAGTTGGAAAGCAAGCAGTTGCATGATGCGGAAGAAGCACATTTATCTTATGCGTCCTTTGAACAAAAACTTCAGTTCATGATTGAGAATGAAGACCGTATCAAAGAGGAAGTTGTGAAATTCAAAGAAGAACTTTCCGGATTAGATGCAAGCAAAGGCGATGCTTCTGAAGAAATTCGCAAAAAAGAGGAACAGATTGCAGAGATTCGTCAAACAATCGAAAATTCGAAGGAATTATTTGTTGAGATTGAAGCTGAGATACAAAAATTTATTTCTGAAAAAGAAGAACTGAACAAAAAGCATAAGGAATTCCTTGCAAAACGTGAAGATTTGTCAAAGCACATGGCTGAACTTGATAAAGAATTGTTCCGCTTGACCAGCAGACGAGAAGGTTATGAAGAGGCATCTGAAAAACAAATCAACTATATGTGGGAAGAATATGAACTGACATATAGTAGTGCCATGGAACTTCGTGATGAAGACTTGACAGACCTTGCATTTATGAAGAAGGAAATTCAGAGACTCAAAAATGAAATCAAGGCACTTGGCTCTGTCAACGTAAACGCAATCGAGGATTACAAAAATGTATCCGAACGCTATGAGTTTATGAAGACACAGCATGATGACTTGATTGAGGCTGAGGCAACCTTGCTTCAGATTATTGAAGAATTAGATGCAGCAATGCGTAAACAATTCCGAGAAAGCTTCGAAGAAATCAATAAGGAGTTTGACAAGGTGTTCAAGCAATTATTTGGTGGCGGAACAGGTACTTTGGAATTGATTGAGGATGAGGACATCCTGGAAGCAGGCATTCGAATTATTGCACAACCACCTGGAAAGAAATTGCAGAACATGATGCAGTTGTCTGGTGGTGAAAAAGCACTCACAGCAATTTCCTTGTTGTTTGCAATTCAAAACCTGAAGCCATCGCCGTTCTGTCTTCTTGACGAAATCGAAGCGGCGCTGGATGATTCAAACGTAGACCGATTTGCAAAATATTTACATAAACTGACAAAACATACACAGTTTATTGTTATTACACACCGTAAGGGTACCATGACAGCGGCAGACCGTTTGTACGGTATCACCATGCAGGAAAAGGGTGTATCTGCACTTGTTTCCGTAGACTTATTAGAACACGAACTAGATGATTAGGAGGCTTTATGTCAGAAGAAAAGAAAGGCTTTTGGGGTAGACTGGTTGCCGGATTATCAAAGACCAGAGATAACATTGTCTCAGGGATTGACAGTATTTTTCATGGATTTACCAATATCGATGATGACTTTTATGAAGAGTTGGAAGAAATCTTAATCATGGGCGATTTGGGCGTTCATGCAACTATGGACATCATCGAAGATTTAAAAGAAAAAGTGAAAAAGAATCATATTAAAGAGCCGGTAGATTGCAAAGAGTTTTTGATTGAAAGCATCAAAGAGCAAATGGATGTAGGTGAGGCTGCTTATGAGTTTGAACAAAAAACATCGGTTGTCCTTGTGATTGGTGTCAATGGTGTGGGTAAAACTACAACCATAGGAAAACTGGCAGGAAAACTTCGCGAGCAAGGAAAGAAAGTGGTCCTTGCGGCTGCGGACACCTTCCGTGCAGCTGCCGGTGAACAACTGAAAGAGTGGGCAAATCGTGCAGAGGCAGACTTGATTGGCGGACAGGAAGGTTCAGACCCTGCTGCAGTTGTCTATGATGCGGTAGCAGCCGCTAAATCCAGAAAAGCGGATGTACTTCTTGTTGACACAGCCGGGCGACTTCACAACAAGAAGAACTTGATGGAAGAACTTCGTAAAATCAATCGTGTGTTAGAGCGAGAATATCCGGAAGCACACCGCGAGACCCTAATTGTACTTGATGGTACAACCGGACAAAATGCCTTGGCTCAGGCAAAGGAATTTAAAGATGTAACGGATATCAGTGGTATTGTTCTTACAAAAATGGACGGAACAGCCAAAGGTGGTATTGCAGTCGCAATTCAGGCAGAGCTTGGTATTCCGGTAAAATATATCGGTGTAGGTGAAAGCATCGATGATTTACAAAAGTTCAATTCAGACGATTTCGTAAACGCTCTGTTTACAACGGAAGAATAATTGGAGGAATTTATGTTAACCTTAGACAAATTTGAATTGGCAAGTGAAGTGGTAAAGAAAGTCACAAAGCCAACAAAATTAGTATATAGTGAATACTTGAGTGAACAAACCGGTGGAAAAGTATTTCTAAAACCGGAAAACATGCAACATACAGGCGCATATAAGCTTCGTGGTGCTTATTATAAGATAAGCACTTTGACAGAAGAAGAACGTGCAAAAGGTATTATCACAGCTTCTGCCGGTAATCACGCCCAAGGCGTGGCATATGCTGCAAAAGAGTATGGTTGTAAGGCTACAATTGTTATGCCTACGGTAACTCCACTTATCAAAGTGAATCGTACCAAAGCATATGGTGCAGAAGTGATTCTCTACGGAGATGTTTACGATGATGCATGCGAAAAAGCAAAACAACTTGCAGAAGAAACGGGATGTACCTTTGTACACCCATTTGATGATGAAGATGTGATTACCGGGCAAGGAACCATTACCATGGAGATTATCCAGGAACTTCCGACGGTTGATTACATATTTGCCCCGGTTGGTGGCGGCGGACTCATCAGTGGTGTGGCAACCCTTGCAAAAATGTTAAATCCAAAGATTCAAGTGATCGGTGTTGAGCCAATTGAAGCGGCAAGTATGTCTGCATCCTTGGAAGCCGGTGAGATTGTTACGCTTGATAGTGCAAACACCATTGCAGACGGTACAGCTGTGAAAACAGTCGGTGAAAATGCATTGCAATATGTAAAAGAAAATGTAGATATGATGCTTACAGTAGAAGATGACGAACTTATCGGAGCATTTCTTGATATGGTAGAAAATCACAAGATGGTGGTTGAAAACTCCGGACTACTTACTGTAGCAGCATTAAAGCAGTTAGACTTAAGAGGAAAGAAAGTTGTTGCAATCTTAAGTGGCGGTAACATGGATGTGATTACCATGTCCTCAATCGTACAGCACGGATTGATTCAGAGAGACAGAATTTTCTCTGTATCTGTATTACTTCCGGATAAGCCGGGTGAATTGGTACGTGTAGCTGACACCATAGCAAAAGCACAAGGAAACGTTATCAAGCTAGAACACAACCAGTTTGTAAGTACGAACCGTAATGCAGCTGTGGAACTTCGTATTACATTGGAATCCTTTGGTACAGAACACAAGAGGGAGATTTTAAAAGCACTGGAAGACAAGGGATATAAGCCAAAGAGTATAAGTGCGAAGTTGTATTAATTGAAATAGCATTTAACTACGGTGTTGGATAAAAATATGCTTATGCACACCGTAGTTTTTAAATTTTAGGGGGAAATATGGAAATTAGAAAACCAATAAAAGGGGAAATATACAAGCATTTTAAAGGAAATCTGTATGAAGTGCTTGCAATTGCAAAGCATACCGAAACGATGGAAGAAATGGTAGTCTACAAAGAAGTTGATGGGGAAGCAACCTATGCAAGACCATTGGAAATGTTTGTAAGTAAAGTAGACAAGGAAAAGTATCCGGATGTTCTTCAAACATACCGTTTTGAATTGCAGGATGATAAGTCAAAACTCTCCATTATAGATTTCTTGGACTTATCTACGACAACAGAAAAGATTCAATATCTGGAAAGTCGAAAAGAAGATATAACAGAAGAATTTATTGGACTCGTAGCACAGTGTCTTGAATTTGTTGAGAATGATGGTTCTTTGGAAGACAGATACCATGCGTTGGTAAAATATTTAAGAACTGTGGAACGATATGAGATTAGGAGATAGGATTGTTAGCATTGAAAAAATATTATAGATGTGTTAAAGTAAACCGATAAGTAAGTAAATGAAAGTACAGATTTGGGAGGGAACCAAAATGGATAAGATTAAAATGACAACACCTTTAGTAGAAATGGATGGAGATGAGATGACCAGAATTCTCTGGCAGATGATCAAAGATGAATTATTGACTCCATTTATTGAGCTGAATACAGAATATTATGACTTAGGGTTGGAATACAGAAACGAAACCAATGACCAGGTTACGGTAGACTCTGCAAATGCAACCAAGAAATACGGTGTGGCTGTAAAATGTGCAACCATTACACCGAATGCTGCACGTATGACAGAGTATGATTTAAAAGAAATGTGGAAGAGTCCAAACGGAACTATCCGTGCAATGCTAGATGGGACAGTTTTCCGTACACCGATTATTGTAAAAGGAATTGAACCATGTGTGAAGAACTGGAAGAAACCAATTACAATTGCAAGACATGCCTATGGTGATGTGTATAAGAATACAGAAATGATTATTCCGGGACCGGGAAAAGTAGAACTTGTTTACACAGCAGCAGATGGTACGGAAACACGTGAAGTAGTTCACAACTATACAAAAGCAGGTATTGCACAAGGTATGCACAATATTGACGATTCTATCGAAAGCTTTGCAAGAAGTTGCTTTAATTACGCATTAGATTTGAAGCAAGATTTGTGGTTTGCAACGAAAGATACGATTTCAAAGAAATATGACCATACATTCAAAGATATTTTCCAGGAAATCTTTGATAAAGAATATGCTGATAGATTTAAAGAAGCAGGTATTACATACTTCTATACATTAATTGACGATGCGGTGGCTCGTGTAATGAAAGCAGAAGGTGGATTTATTTGGGCATGTAAGAACTATGACGGTGATGTAATGAGTGACATGGTATCCTCAGCGTTCGGTTCCCTTGCAATGATGACTTCTGTTCTTGTATCTCCACAAGGATATTACGAATATGAAGCAGCCCATGGTACCGTTCAACGTCACTACTACAAGCACTTAAAAGGCGAAGAAACATCAACAAACTCTGTTGCAACTATCTTTGCTTGGACCGGTGCACTTCGCAAACGTGGTGAATTAGATGGAAATCAAGAATTGATGGATTTTGCAGATAGATTAGAAAAAGCAACCCTTTCAACAATTGAAAGCGGAAAAATGACAAAAGATTTGGCACTGATTACTTCCTTGGAAAATGTAACTGTGTTAAATTCACAAGATTTCATCAAAGAAATTAGAAAAACATTAGAAAACTAGAGGTTAAATAAATTGAGAAAACTGGCTTTAAGCGATGACATTCTTTTGAAAATTGAAAAACCGGCTCGTTATATTGGAAATGAAGTGAATTCTGTCATGAAGAACAAAGACGAGATAGATGTACGTTTTGCATTTGTTTTTCCGGATGTGTATGAAATCGGGATGTCACATCTCGGTATTCAGATTCTTTATGATATGCTAAATCGTAGGGATGACGTTTGGTGTGAGCGTGTGTACTCACCTTGGACGGATTTGGATAAGATTATGCGAGAGGAAAACATTCCTCTCTTTGCATTGGAATCCCAAGATGCAATCAAGGATTTTGACTTTATTGGAATCACCATTCAATATGAAATGTGCTACACCAATATTTTACAGGTTCTTGACCTTGCGCAGATTCCGATGTTTGCCAAAGACCGTACCGAAGAACATCCAATTGTAATCGGCGGTGGTCCATGTACTTATAATCCGGAACCGCTTGCAGATTTCTTTGATATTTTCTACATTGGTGAGGGTGAAACAGAGTTTTACAATTTGATGGACCAATATAAAGAATGGAAAGCTTCCGGAAAATCCAGAACAGAATTCTTGGAAATGGCAGCGGAGATTCCGGGGCTTTATGTACCTTCGTTCTATGATGTGACATACAATGAAGATGGAACAATTTCCACCTTTACATCGAACAATTCACATGCGAAACCGATGATTAAGAAACAGATTGTCATGGATGTTTCCGACACCTATTATCCGGAAAAACCGGTTGTGCCGTTTATTAAAGCGACACAGGATAGAGTGGTGCTTGAAATTCAACGCGGATGTATTCGTGGCTGTCGTTTTTGCCAGGCGGGCATGTTATATCGTCCGACCAGAGAACGAGATGTAGAAGTTTTAAAAGACTATGCTTATAAAATGTTAAAGAACACAGGACATGAGGAGATTTCTTTAAGTTCACTCAGTTCCAGTGATTATTCGAAACTTCAGGAACTGGTCACATTTTTGATTGATGAATTTAAAGAAAAATCCATTAATATTTCCTTGCCATCTCTTCGTATTGATGCCTTTTCTCTGGATGTTATGAGTAAGGTGCAGGATGTAAGAAAGAGTAGTTTGACCTTTGCACCGGAAGCCGGCTCTCAAAGACTTCGCAATGTAATTAATAAAGGACTTACAGAGGAAATTATTCTGGAAGGTGCAGGACAAGCATTTGAAGGTGGCTGGACGCGTGTGAAATTATATTTCATGTTAGGTCTGCCAACAGAAACAGAAGAAGACATGAAAGCAATCGCACATTTGGCGGAGAAGATAGCAAAACGTTACTATGAGATTCCGAAAGACCAAAGGAATGGAAAATGTCAGATTGTCGCGAGTACGTCATTCTTTATTCCAAAGCCATTTACGCCATTCCAATGGGCAACCATGTTAAATAAAGAAGACTATATTGCTAAGGCAAATGTTGTGAACCATGAGATGAAAGCACAGCTCAACCATAAGAGCCTGAAATACAACTGGCATGAAGCAGATGTGACTGTTTTAGAAGGTGTATTTGCTCGCGGTGACAGACGTGTGTCTAAGGTATTATTAGAGGCCTATAGGCTTGGATGTATCTATGATTCATGGGGAGAACATTTCCGCTATGACTTGTGGATGCAGGCTTTTGAAAACACCGGTGTTGATGTGGCTTTTTATAACCTTCGTGAACGTGATTTGGATGAAATTCTCCCGTGGGATTTCATTGATATCGGCGTTTCGAAAGAATTTTTAAAACGTGAGTGGAAGAATGCATTAGCAGAAAAAGTGACACCAAACTGTCGCATGCAATGTGCCGGTTGTGGCGCAATGAGTTTTGGAGGAGGTGTATGCTTTGAAAGCCAGAATTAAATTTCGTAAATATGGCTGTATGAAATTTATCGGACATTTGGATATTATGAGATTTTTTCAGAAAGTCATGAGACGAGCAGATATTCCGATTGCATTTACCGGCGGATTTAGCCCACATATGATTATGTCTTTTGCCAATCCACTTGGAGTTGGTTTGACAAGCGATGGTGAATATTTCGACATCGAATTAACGGAAGAAATCGATATGAAGCTTGCAGTAGAGCGCATGAACCAGGTTTCTGTTGAAGGAATTGATATTGTAAACATGGTTCCGATTTCAGATGACAAGAAACAGACGGGAATGTCTATTGTTGCCGCTGCTGATTATTTGTCATCGTTAAAGAGTGGAACATTTCCAGAAGATTGGAAGGAAAGAGCAGCATTTTTTATGGAACAGCCGGCTATTACTGTTCTTAAAAAAAGCAAAAAAAGTGAAAAAGAAGTAGATATTAAACCTATGATATACAAGTTTGAAGTGCGTGATGAAAGTGTTTATATGCAAGTGGCAACAGGAAGCGTGGAAAACTTAAAGCCGGAACTTGTCATGCAGGCGTTATGTGAATTTCTGGGTGTTGATTTGGAAACAGTTTCCTTTGCGCACCATCGCTTGGAAGTATATGCAAATATAGGGACAGATGGGAAACATCAATTTGTAGGTTTGGATCAGGTATCAGCATGAATCGAAAACTGATTATTACAAGATTAAGTGAAAAAATCATAACGGCAGTTGTTGAAAACGAAAAGATTGCAGAGTTGCATTGTGCAGATAAAGAAGAAGCGCAGGCAATACAGCTTGGCAATATATACGTTGGGCGTGTAAAAAATATTGTTGCAAATATTAACGCTGCATTTATTGAAGTTTCCGGCGGCGTGGAATGTTATTATGCCATCGCTGAAAATCCAACCCCGATTTTTACTAAAAAGATTGGTAAAAAGCCGCTTTGTATCGGGGATGAACTGCTGGTTCAAATATCAAAAGAAGCAGTGAAGACAAAGGCGCCAACGGTAAGTAGCAAAATCAATCTAACAGGAAAATATGCAGTATTGACTTATGGAGATACGCGAGTAGGTGTGTCCAACAAGATAGATAAATCTGAAAAGGAACGCCTGTTAGAATTGGCAAAGACATATACCACAGAATCCTACGGTGTCATCATGCGTACCAATGCGAAAGAGGCTGATGCAGGTGTGCTGGAAGACGAATTGAAACGTTTGACAGAGCAGTATCATGTTTTAATCGAACAAGCAAAGACGCGAATTTGTTTTTCTTGTCTTCAGAGTGCGCCAAAGGAATATTTGACAGAACTTCGAAATATTTATCAAGAAGGCTTGACAGATATCATTATTGAGGATAAAACAATCTATGAGGAAGTGAAGGATTATTTATCAAAGGAACAACCGGAAGATTTGGCGAAACTTCGATTGTATGAGGATAAATTGTTGCCACTTCACAAGTTGTATAGCGTGGAGCCCTGTTTGTCAAATGCATTAAAGG
>JAZRPT010000137.1:0-23522 GCA_045649385.1 Faecalimonas sp.
TTGTTCCTGCATATTTAGACATTGTTCATATCCTCCTAAAATTTTATCTTATGCTTCTTCGAAAACTTCTTTTCCTAAACTACACCAAGGGCAGAGCCAATCTTCCGGCACATCCTCCCATGCAGTTCCTGGTGCTACTCCGTTATCTGGATCACCGATTTCTGGGTCATATTCATACCCGCATGGACAAATATATTTCATAACGTTTGTTTCCTTTCTTTTATTTTATGAGAAGTAGCGTTTAAGCAATCCTTCGAATGCTTTGCCGTGTCTTGCTTCGTCTCTAGCCATTTCATGAACAGTATCGTGAATAGCGTCAAGGTTCTGAGCTTTTGCACGTTTAGCAAGATCAAACTTACCTGCTGTAGCGCCGTTTTCAGCGTCAATTCTCATTTCAAGGTTTTTCTTTGTGCTGTCAGTTACAACTTCACCAAGAAGTTCAGCAAATTTTGCTGCGTGTTCTGCTTCTTCCCAAGCAGCTTTTTCCCAGTATAAACCGATTTCAGGATATCCTTCTCTGTGAGCTACTCTAGCCATTGCAAGATACATACCAACTTCTGTACATTCTCCTTCAAAGTTCGCTCTTAAATCCATAATGATGTCTTCGCTAACACCTTTTGCAACACCTACAACATGTTCTGCTGCCCATTCTCTTTCACCAGCTTGTTCTTTGAACTTATCTGCTGGAACCTTACATTGTGGGCACTGAGCTGGTGCCGCATCTCCTTCGTGTACATAACCACATACTGAACAAATAAATTTTTTCATAATTATTGTCTCCTTTTTTAAAATTTATATTTTTTTTATTTCTTTTTTTTGGTTAGCAACTAAATCAGTAATAGTTACTAATATCAATTTAGCACAATGTATTTAGTTTGTCAACGCTTTTTTTAAACAATCTTTGCAAGTTCCATAAAACATCATGGAATGACTTTCTATAACTCCTTCAAAATTTTTACCTGCCGCTTCGTTGATACAATCCAATTCCTCAAGATTTAGGTCAATCACATTTCCGCAATGATTACAATGGAAGTGATAGTGCGGTTCTGTACGTCCATCAAAGTGTACACCGCCGTTTGGGGTGGTAATTTTAATAGCTTCTCCTAAATCAGCTAGCAGATTTAAGTTTCTATAAACAGTTCCCAGACTAATGTTTGGGTATTCTTGCCGCACACTCATATAAACAGTATCGGCAGTAGGATGTTCACAAGAACTATTCAGGTATTCTTTAATAGATTCCCTTTGTCTACTATATTTCAAAACTGCCAAAATAGAACCTCCTTTCTTATTTCAATAATAATAATGATTACTATAATTAAAATATAAAGGATGGACTGCGGTTTGTCAATATTTATTTTAAAATATTTTTATGTTACAAATGTTACAAAAATATTACAAAAACCTATTGACATACTACAGAACGCTTGTTATAATTGCAAACGTGGTGCGTGTAACATTTACGTAACATTTACAAATCAAATCGTAACGGAGGGTTTTATGAATTTCAAATTCGTAAAAAAGGGAATTGTGATAGCTACATTGCTTGGCGCTGTTATCATCCCTGTTGAACAAATCGCCGCTGCAGAAGGGACAAGTCTTTTTGGGGTGGCTAAAGAAGAAAAAGCGAACCAAATAAATCAGAATGGTCTGTTAAATGCAGCAGCTGAAATTCAAAAACAAGATAATATAGAAAAAACAATTAAAATAGAAAGCGTTGAAGAGATTCAGTTTAATCAGAAATTAAGCGAAAAAGTTTTCTTAAATGTCACTGATTCATATGCAGTTGTATCAGTGGAAGCCAGTGAAGAAAGTGACTGGATTGGAAAAGTATATAGTACTTCACTTGTGGAGATTGTAGAAAGAGGAGAAGTTTGGAGCAAAATTCAGTCAGGTAATGTGATTGGCTATGTGAAAACAGAAAATCTGATTACCGGAAAAGATGCGGTTTCAAAAGCGAAAGAGATTTTAAGTGCAAATTATGCAGACGTTGATTTGCTTACATTGACAACGGAACAAATAGAAGCAGGTTTCTCAGTTGGGGAAACAAGAGAAGAAGAAACAGCGAGACTTGCTGCTGAGGAAGCAGCTCGTATTGCAGCAGAAAAAGCGAAAAAAGAAGCAGAAGCAGCAGCGCGTCGTCAAAAAGGCGTTAATTTAGTAAGTTATGCAAAACAATTTATCGGTAATCCATATGTATATGGTGGAACAAGTTTGACACGTGGAGCCGACTGCTCTGGTTTTGTTATGAGCGTATACAGACATTATGGAGTCAGCCTTCCACATTCATCTTATTCTATGAGAAGTGTAGGGCGAAAGGTAAGCTTAAAAGACATTCAACCAGGTGATATTGTTTGTTTCCCGGGACACGTTGGAATCTATGCCGGAAATGGTCAGGTTGTAAATGCAATTAATGAAAGAAAAGGCATTGGCATGTCAGATTTGTATGCTAGAAAAATCATTACAGTGAGAAGAATTTTCTAAAGATAATTTTAAAAATCGGATATTTGTACAAAATGTACAAATATCCATTTTTTTGTAGAAATATGAAGAAATGGATTTGAAAAGTTATCCACATTGCAAATTTGAAGAAACGTGATAAAATCGTGTTTTCCACAGAGTTATCCACATTATCCACAAAAATGGGGATAACTTTGTGGATTACTTTAGCAAAAAAAAGAACAAATGTTTTGTTCATATATAATAAAAATCATATTTTGTCGAAAAAATATTGACAAAAAACTTGACTTTTGAGTAGTCAAAATACAGTAAAAACGTAAAAAATATGTCTGACAATTTAAACATGACTTTTAAAATTGGAAGAATTATTGTATAGTATGGGATATAGGTAGCAGATGAAGGGAGAACATCATGAGAAAACGAAGAGATAAGAAAAAAAGTAGAATTATAAATATCGTACTCTGTGTTTTGGGTGCATTATTTCTAGCAGTTGCATTTGTAGTGGGATCTATTTTTATAGAATATAACAGTAAAGGAAAGGGTACAGAGGAGACCGTTACTGTGGAAATCAAACAGGGTGAAGGCGTTTGGGATATTGCAAGTAAATTACAAGAAGAAGACTTGATTCAATACCGCATTGCATTTTATCTGAAGGCAAGGAGCATGGGGGCCAGTGGAAAGCTTCGTTATGGTACATTTGTCCTAAGAAAAGATTCAGGCCTGCAGACTGTTATTGAGGATTTGACCAGTGGTGGTGCACAGAAAGAAGAAGCCATGTTTACTGTTCCGGAAGGTTATACCATTGAACAGATTGCAAAGAAATTAGAAAAAGAAGGAATTTGTACAGAGGCAGAGTTTCTTCAGGCAGTACAGCAAGACTATGATTATTGGTTTTTGGAAGAAGTCCCGGAGGAGGCCCAAGTATTTTATAAGTTACAAGGTTTTCTCTATCCGGAAACTTATGCCATTAGTGAAGAAATGTCTGCAGAAGATATAGTGAAGGTTATGCTTGATGAGTTTGATAAGAAATTTACAAGCGAGATGAAGGATAAAATGAAAACCATCGGGAAGACCATGTTTGAAGTAGTCACAGAGGCATCTATTATCGAACGTGAAACGATGGTGGATTCCGAGCGGGCAATGGTTGCTGGTGTGATTAAGAACCGTTTGGACAAAGGAATGCGCCTGCAGATTGATCCGACCTTTCTTTATCCTATTACAAAGGGGCTTTATGATATAGAAAAATCAACCTATGAACATACCCAATATGATTCGCCGTACAACACCTATCGAATCAGCGGTCTTCCGGCTGGACCAATTGCCAATCCGGGATTGCCATCTTTGGAGGCGGCTTTAAACCCGGTAGAGCATGATTTCTACTATTATCATACCGATACTGAGAAAAATGACGGCAGTCATATTTTCACAAAAACTTACAAAGAGCATCTTGATACACAATAAAAAACGTATTATAATGGAGAAACGAAAACTGAAAGGAGAAAATAGTATGGTTAATAAAGAAATGTTGATTGGTGAACTTATGGAAAAATATCCTCAAGCAGCACCAGTTTTAATGAGTATTGGAATGCACTGTCTTGGATGTCCATCCGCACAAGCAGAGACATTGGAAGAAGCAGCTATGGTACATGGTCTTGATGCAGAGGACTTAGTAGATAAAATTAATGCTTTTTTACAAGCAAATGCATAAGAGATTAACAAAAGGACCGATTCATTTGAACCGGTCCTTTCATATTGATAGAAAATTTTAAATCTGACATAATTCTTGTACTGCGTTTGCAGATACTATCACTTCGCAATGTTCCTCTAGATATGCCAATATGGCAGGTGATGCTTTTTCCAGACATCCATATTCAGACAACATATTACAGAATTTATTAAAATCGCTTGTGGAATGTTCGGATTGTGCTAATGCTAATATATATACATCGTTAGGTGCATCTTTGTATAAGGTATTCGTACCATGATACAAATTCGCCAATACACGGCTTGCAAGAATTACCCAATCCAAAGTCGAGAAAGAAAACAATCGTATCTTTGGAAGACTTGGCTTTTCTTCTTTTTCAGAAACCTGTTTTACTGTCTCTGACACGGCATCCTTGACTTTGTTAATCAAATCAAGAAATTCATCTGCGCCTTCTAATTTATCTAAAGCATTGTGTTGGGTCCCGAATTTAGAAAAACGGTTATCCAATTCTTCCGGGTCATCCACTTTTGTAATGATGAGTACGATGGAATCTGAAGAAGCTGGTACTGCTTCAATCATAAGCGGCATATCTTCTGCTTCAAAACCGAATTCTGCAGAAGCCTGCTGCATCATATCATGAAAGAGAGACTTTGCTTTTTCTGTGCCGGTAACTAATTCACTCAGTTTGAGTTCGCGGTCAGCCAAATCAGCACGTGTTAAAGTACAGCGTATTTGATTGTCATTCAGTTTTTCAATCTTCATATTCATCACTTCCTATCTTATTTATTATTTGTTTTTATTTGTATTAGTATAAACAAAAACGAAAAATATGTAAAGAAATTTTCTATAAAGTTTGTAAACATATCAACATAAGCCTGTGGAGAATGTGGATAACTATGTGGATAACTTGTGGAAAGAGTGTGGAAAACGTGAAAAACGCTTATTTTTCAAGGCATAAAATGTGGATAACATATCAACAAATTACAACTTGCAAAACAAACATCTTCGTGCATATAATTTTATTACAAGAAGATAGTATGTCAGGTGGCTGTGTTTATAATGTGAGGAGGGACGTATTATCTAAATGTTTTTCAATTATTTCTCAATGTAGGTCTAACGATTCTATTATTATGTATTTTATTTGTCAGAAACATTTCAAATGATTGATTCAATCAAGAAATCCAAAAAAAAGATGAAGTGAATCCTATCTTCTTGTCAGCGGCGATAACCGTAATATATCACATGTTTGTCTTTGCATCTTTACAGGAATCATGGTTATCTATGCCACGGCTACGGGTATACTTATAGGAGGAAATAATAATGAATACAAACAATTTTCAAGCATTATATATGGAATTAGAGAAATATGAAAGTTCGGGAGTAAGTATGAAATTAAATGATTATCCGGCTAGTCCTATGCAGATCGTAACCGCGCATATGGTGAGGGAGGATTCTTCCTATATGAGAGATTATGAATGGGACGATAAAGGACAAGTGCGTGAATTGACATTTTATAACATTTTAGAAAGTTAAATGACTACAGAACCCCTCTGGCTCAGATTAATTTTTAAATTATTATGAAAATTGTCGAATTTGTTAATGACTCGCACTTGAAATATTGGTATAATACTTCTATTAGGAGGTGTGATATGGAACACAAAGTCAGACCAAGAACGCAAAATAGCAGAAATAGCAGACGCGCCTATTTGAAAAGACGTAGACAGCGTGAATTAGTACATAAGATGATTCTTTTTATTATATTAATCGTTGGCATAATTGGTGGAGCATTATTGATTAAGTTGTTTGGTCCGTCAAAGGAAAGAGTGAATCTCGATAAATATTATGGAATTGAAAATGAGAATCAGCTGGCTATTATAATTGATAACGAGATTGTTGGTGCTAAGGGAATCGTAATTGATGATAATCCGTACGTAGAATATTCTGTAGTTCGGGATTATTTAAATAGTCGTTTCTATGTAGACGTGAATGAGAATATTTTGCTGTATACATTGCCGGAAGAAACCATTCGTGTCAATGTTGGGAGCAAGGATTATACACTCCGGAAAGAAACAAAGAGTAAAGATTATACAATCCTGAAGATGGAAGGGAATATTGCATATATTGCGCTTGAGTTTGTGAAAGAGTACACAAACATTGAATTTTCGGTATACGACGATCCGAATCGAGTTGTAATTGTAAGCGACTGGACGCCGAAAGTGGCGACTGTTAAAAAGAATACGCAGATAAGAACAGATAACAATGTGAAGAGTGAAATTTTAACCGGCGTTTCTAAAAAAAGCGAAGTTACAGTTATCGACCAGAAGGGAAATTGGAAGCAGGTACGAACGGAAGATGGAGTGATAGGTTATATCAAGGCTCGTTGCCTAAAGAAAGAAGAAATTCGTTTCATTGAAAGAAACTTCCAAGAGCAGATTTATCCGAATATTTCGAAAGACTATACAATTAATATGGCGTGGCATGTGGTAAGTAACAGGGATGCCAACAACAATGTTTTAGAAATGATTGCTAATACGAAAGGATTAACCACAATTTCACCGACTTGGTTTATGGTGAAGGATACAAAGGGTAATCTGACGAGCTTAGCAAGTTCTCAGTATGTAAATTATGCACATCAGTTAGGTATTGAAGTGTGGGCACTTGTCAAAGATTTCGATGGAGGAATTGGGTCAAGAGAAGAAACATATGAACTTCTTAGTCATACAACGACCCGTGAGAATCTGACAAATCAGTTGGTAGGTAAGGCACTTGAGTATAAACTAGATGGTATCAATGTAGATTTTGAAAATATTTCAAAGGAATGTGGGGAACATTATCTGCAGTTCCTGCGCGAGCTTTCTTTGAAATGTAGGCAGAACGATATTATTTTGTCTGTAGATAATCCGATTCCAAGTCAATATAGTACCCAATATGATTTGGAGGAACAAGGAAAAGTCGTAGATTATGTGATTATTATGGGTTACGATGAACATCATAAGGGTTCGCTGGAGAGTGGTCCTGTTGCATCCTATGATTTTGTGAAAAAGGGAATAGAGGATGCACTCAAAGAAGTTCCAAAGGAGAAACTGATTAATGCGGTTCCGTTCTATACAAGACTTTGGAAAGAGGTTTTGAAGACGGCGGAGGAACTGGAAGCACAGGAAGGCACAGATGCAGCAGAGTATCCTTATAAAGTAACCAGCGAGGCTTACGGAATGAGCAAGATACATATTGCGATTGAGAATGCGGGCGCCAAGGTGAAAGTGGACAAAGCAACTGGACAGAACTATGCAGAATGGGTAGCGGGAGATGCAACTTACAAGGTATGGTTGGAAGATGCAGAAGCTTTGGAAGCGAAACTTAAGCTTATGAAAGAGCATGACCTTGCAGGTGTTGCGGCGTGGAGACTTGGATTTGAGAAATCTAACATCTGGGAATTGATTCTGAAATATGTGAATTAAAAAATAGTGAAACGAGAAGGGCTGAATGTTCAGCCCTTCTTTTGCATATACTTTTACAAAAAACGTTTGGAGTGTATGCATGAAAAGAAAAATTGAATTATTTATGATTTTGTTCCTACTGATGGGGGCAATCGTTGCCAGCTGGAAACTCAGTGAGCTGACGGCAAATGTTTCAAAAGAGGAGAAAAAGGCCAAGAAGGAGGAAGTGGTAATTATAGTTGACCCAGGACACGGCGGTGAAGACCCCGGAAAAGTGGGAATCAATGACGTTCTAGAAAAGGATTTGAATCTTCAGATTGCAAAAAAGGTAAAAAAACTTTTGGAAGAGGCTGGAATTAAGATTGTGATGACACGTACCAACGACAAGGTTCCGGATGCCAAGAAGGAAGACCTTAATCAGCGAGTGCAACTTATTAATGAAACCAAGCCAAAATTGGCACTTTGTATTCACCAGAACAGCTATCCAGATGCCAAGATTAAAGGGGCGCAAGTATTCTATCACACCATTACACCGGAGGCAGAAGATGTGGCTTCCATTGTGCAGGAGCAACTGCGAACCGTTGACCCGACAAATACAAGACAGATAAAAGAAAACGATACATACTTTATGTTAAAGAATTCGCAAGTACCAACGATTATTGTGGAGTGCGGATTTTTAACAAATCCGGACGAAGCTGCCAAGTTGACACAGGAAGAATATCAAGACCAGATAGCACAGGCAATTTGTGAAGGTGTTGTAAAGTGGTTGAATGGAGATGGTGAAGGTGAGGCAGACGCAGAAAAGGAATAGCATTTGATAAATATAACAAATAGTGTTATAATAAATTTTATGGAAACGAGAATTGAAAAAATTGACAGATATCAATTAGATGAACAAATATTAAAGGCGGCAGGACAGATTTTAAAGCAAGGCGGTCTTGTGGCATTCCCAACGGAAACTGTGTATGGATTAGGAGCCAACGCACTGAATGAGGATGCCGCAAAAAAGACCTATGCTGCAAAAGGTCGTCCTTCCGATAACCCGTTGATTGTTCACATTGCAGATGAGGAGGATTTGCCGATAGTTGCCAGAAATATTTCTGATAAGGCAAAGCAAGTTATCAAACAATTTTGGCCAGGTCCTCTTACACTGATTTTTGAAAAACAATATATTGTACCATTTGGAACCACCGGTGGTTTATCTACCGTTGCGGTCCGCATGCCGACGGATGAGATTGCAAGAGCAGTGATTCGAGCAGGAGGAGGTTATATTTCTGCGCCAAGTGCAAATACATCCGGAAGACCAAGTCCTACAAGCGCACAACATGTGGCAGATGACTTGTACGGCAAGATTGAGATGATTATCGACGGGGGAAATGTAGATATTGGAGTGGAATCTACCATTCTCGATATGACAGTAGACCCCCCGATGATTTTAAGACCGGGTGCTATAACCAAAGAAATGCTGGAAGAAGTGATTGGGGAAGTGGATGTAGACCAGGCACTTTTGTCGGACGATAGTGAAGCAGCGCCAAAGGCACCGGGCATGAAGTACCGCCATTACGCACCGAAAGCACAGCTTATCATTGTGGATGGAGAGACAGAAGAAGCGGTAAAAGCAATCAAACAGATTGCGTATGAACAGACACGTCTTGGATATAAGGTTGGAATTATTGCAACCAATGAGACTATAGATTCTTATTCAACAGGAGTCATCAAAAATATTGGTTCTAGAAGCAACGAAAACACGATTGCCAAGAATCTGTACAAGGTACTCCGTGAGTTTGATGAGGAAGATGTCAGCTATATCTACAGCGAGGCATTTGATGCAGAAGGCATGGGGTATGCCATTATGAATCGTTTGGAAAAGGCTGCAGGCCACCATACCATTCAGGCATCCAACATTACCCGATTGCAGAAATACAGACGTATTTTATTTGTCAGCAATGCGGACAGTTGCAGAGGGCCGATGGCAGCAGAACTTCTCAGGCATATGGAATTGTTTCAGGAGTATCGAATTGGTTCGCGGGGATTGGTCGTTCTTTTTCCGGAGCCAGCCAATCAAAAAGCAGAAGCAATTATGAGAAGCAAGCAAATGACCTTGGCATCCCATGAGGCCACAGCACTTACAGAGGATGACTTAGATGATGAGACATTGGTCATTACCTTTGAAGAAGCACAGAAATGGAAAATAGCTGCTAATTTTGAAAATGTAAAAAATGTACATACTTTAAGTGAGTATATCGATGATGACAGGGTAGTGGAATCATCCATGGGACAACCACTTCAAGTATATGGCAGCAATTTTGAATTGTTGCAAGAACTGATTATAAAATTAGCAGAAAAACTGAATGAGGAGGCTAAAAACGTATGATAGCAATAGGATGTGACCACGGTGGATATGGTCTGAAATTAGAGATTATAAAATATTTAGAAAAAAATGGTTTGAAATATCAGGATTTTGGCTGTGACGGAGAAGCAGTTGATTATCCGATTATTGCCAAAAAAGTAGGACAGGCTATTATTGATGGCAAATGCGAAAAGGGCATTTTGATTTGCGGAACAGGAATCGGGATTTCTATTGCAGCAAATAAAATGAAAGGCATTCGCTGTGCGTTATGTTCAGACTGTTTTTCGGCAGAGGCAACAAGACTGCACAATGACACCAATATTATCGCATTAGGCGGTAGAGTGGTAGGGCCGGAGCTTGCTGTGAAAATGGTAGATATTTTCTTAAATACTCCATTTTCAGAGGATGAGAGACACATACGTCGCGTTGGCATGATTGAATAAAAAAAGAAATACGGAGGATAAATTTATGTCAAACAAAAGAACCGATTACATTTCATGGGATGAATATTTTATGGGAGTTGCAATTCTTTCCGGAATGCGCTCAAAGGACCCGAATTCACAAGTGGGATGTTGTATTGTGAGCCAGGATAACAAGATTCTCTCTATGGGATATAACGGTTTCCCGAAGGGCTGTTCCGATGATGAATTTCCATGGGACAGAGACTGTGCGGACCCATTAGATACTAAGTATCTATATGTGGCACATAGTGAGTTGAATGCCATTTTAAACTATAGTGGCGGAAGTCTTGCAGGGGCGAAACTTTACGTATCTTTATTCCCGTGTAATGAATGTGCAAAAGCCATTATTCAGTGTGGTATCAAAGAAGTCATTTACGACAGCGATAAATACGCTGACACACCGGCTACAAAAGCATCAAAAAGAATGATGGAAGCAGCAGGTGTGACATACAGACAATACCAGAGAACCGGCAGAGAAATCAGTTTTACAATCTAGCACAGGCTAATTGCGGACAGTAGCAAAAACTACTGTCCTTTTTTTGCCTCTTTCAGCAGAAAGCGATATCTTTTCCAGGCAGCGTTGCTCTCATAAATATAACAATCAATCAAATCCGGGTCCATTGCGTTCTGAAAATTACAATGGGCATTTTCCATTTGCATTTTTACACGTTCAATTTCTTCTAGCAGTTCTTTGTTTGGGGTATCTTTTGGGAGTGTTTTTTGAAATAAATGCATTTTTTTCATCCCCCTTTTTTATATTATAGACAAAAATACTAGAAAATATTTACAAAAACGTTGCATAAGATGATAAAAAAGGAAATTTTTTCTATGGAGCGAAAAGGTCAATTTTTGGTAAATTTTATCATAAGGGCAATTCTAGGTTTGGGATTGATTTTTTTTACAAATCAATTTTTGCAGCAACAAGAAATCGCGTTGGAGGTAGGGTTTAACGCAGTTTCATTTCTGGTTTCCGGTTTTTTAGGACTGCCCGGTGTAGCCATGCTTTATGGTATCGTTTCTATCCCGATTTTATAGAAATTGCACAAAAATAAAACTTTTGAAAAAAGACACTAGACAAGAACTAGAAGGAAGACTATAATACGACGTACAAGAAAAGTTATTCTAGAATTTAAACTTTCTACAAGCCGTTTCAGGCTAATTATCCAAAAGAAAAAAAATGAATAAGAAACGAGGAGGATACATTTGAGAGAGAAGAATCTTGTGATATGTGATCGCGAAATTCGTTATGCAAATGGCCTTGGAGAAAATATTGTTGAACGCAAAGATTTGGCGGTAAAAGTGTATGTGTGCAGCAATCTTGAACGAGTTTTGGAGCTTGAGAAAGACAAAAGGATTCACATCTTTATTGTGGATGAGGAGTTTACTTACATACAACGAACACAAATCAATGCAAATCAGATATTTGTCTTGGCGAGAGGCAAGGTGGCGGATTTGGGCGAGGAAGAATGGGCTGTTGGGAAATACCAATGTGCCGACGAAATCATTCGACAGGTCTTTGAGTTCTACATTGATAGAACAAAGGAAAATGTTATGCGTAGTATGAATAAGGAGCGGGCAAGACTGCTTGCGGTCTATTCGCCCATTCATCGAATCGGCAAAACAAGTTTTGCAATGGCACTTGGAAAAGAGTGTGCAAAAAAGAAGAAAGTATTGTACTTAAACTTAGAAGAATATGCGGGATTTGATGAACCAGGTGCGGGAGAGTTGAACCTGGGAGATTTGCTATATTATATCAGGCAGGGGAAGGGCAATCTGGGGATTCGGCTGCAGTCAGCAGTGAGAGAAGAAGAGAGACTGGATGTGGTGAAGCCGATTCCCATTGTTCTGGATTTAAAAGAGGTCACATGGGAGGAATGGGAATTACTGATAACAGAGATTGTTGAAAATAGTCTCTATGAACTGGTGATTCTGGATGTAGGAGAGAGTATTCAAGGACTGTTTTCCTTGCTTGAAATGTGTGACCGTGTGTATATGCCGGTTTTGGAGGATGACATATCATCGCGGAAGATAAAGCAATATGAGAATAATGTGGAGCATTTAAAACAGGAGCGATTGAAACGAATTACCTACCAGTTTGTGATGCCACAAAATTTAGAAGATTTTGCAAAAATACAAATGAAGGAGGAGGGTTAAGATGCCAACCGTTGAGGAGTTGCAAGATAGAATTTTAAAAGAAATGGATTTATCCAAAGAGGTTGCCGACGAGGAACTGATGGAAGTCATACGGCGTATTCTGGACGAAGATGGAAGGGAGCAGTATATTCCACTGCGGGAGAAAGCTGACATTGGAAAAGATGTATTTAATGCGTTTCGGAAACTGGACATCCTGCAAGAGTTGTTGGAAGACGACGAGATTACGGAGATTATGATTAACGGAACGGATCATATTTTTATCGAAAAAGACGGAGCTTTGTTCCAATTGCAGAAGCATTTTTCTGACAGAAATAAGTTGGAGGATGTGATACAGCAGATTGTGGCAGTTGCCAATCGAATTGTAAATGAGGCATCGCCCATTGTGGATGCCCGACTAGAAGATGGTTCCAGAGTCAATGTGGTTCTATACCCCATTGCATTGAACGGTCCCATTGTTACTATTCGTAAGTTTTCGCGAGAGGCAATGACCATGCAGGAACTGATTCGGCGGGAATCCATTAACAAAGAACTTGACGAGTTCTTGGAAAAATTAATGATTGCGAAGTATAACATTTTCATCAGCGGTGGCACCGGCTCTGGGTAAAACCACATTCTTAAATGCACTGTCAAACTATATTCCAAAAGACGAGCGCATTATTACCATTGAAGACAGCGCAGAGCTTCGCATCGAAGGTGTTCCCAACTTGGTTCGCTTGGAAGCAAGAAACGCCAATGTGGAGGGAAGCGGAGAGATTTCTCTCCGAGATCTGCTGAAAGCGGCACTACGAATGCGGCCCTCGCGAATTATTGTGGGAGAAGTACGTGGCAGTGAGGCAATTGATATGTTGCAGAGTCTAAATACCGGTCATTGCGGTGCTAGTAGCGGCCATTCCAATAGTCCAAGGGATATGCTGAGCCGTCTGGAGACCATGGTGCTAATGGGGATGGAGATTCCACTTCCAGCAGTGCAACGCCAGATTGCTTCCGCAATTGACATTATTGTACATTTGGGACGACTACGGGATAAAAGCAGGAAAGTATTGCAAATCGTAGAGGTTCTGGGGTATGAGGAGGGGGAAATTAAGCTGCAAACGTTGTATGAATTTCAAGAAAGAGAAGTAGTGGATGGGAGGATTCAAGGAGAATGGGTAAAGGTTCATGAAATACAAAAGAAAGAAAAATTATTGGCAGCAGGATATTCGTAAATATGAGTATCTGTTAGCGTTGTTACAGGGAAGTCTATTGATCAGTTTGATTTCGTACCTGTTCTATGGCACATGGATATGTGCAATTCTATTTTCGCCATACCTAATCTGGTATATCAAATCATGGGAGAAACAGTTAGTAAAAAAGAAGCAGGCCCATTTCCGCCTGCAGTTTAAAGAGGCAATCCAGTCCCTTTCGGCAGCATTAAACGTGGGTTATTCTGTGGAAAATGCAATGCGGGAAACGGTAAAAGATTTAAAAGGAATTTATAAAAAGGACGAGAGAATCTTGCGCGAATTCGCTTACATGATACGGCAATTACAGATGAATATGACTGCGGAAGCTGTACTGCGAGAGTTTGCCCGGCGAACAGCGGATGAGGATGTACAGACCTTCGTCACCGTTTTTAATATGGCAAAGCGCAGTGGCGGGGATACGTTGGAAATCATTCGAAATGCGGTTCGTCAAATGAGCGAAAAACTGGATGTGGAAAGGGAGATTACCACCTTGGTATCCGGAAAAAAACTGGAGCTTAAGATTATGACAATGATTCCCTTGGGGATGGTCATGTATATGAAAATCAGTTTTCCGGAATTTTTGGATGTTTTATATGGAAATATTGCGGGTGTGATTATCATGAGCGGCTGTCTTCTTGTTTATCTTGTGGCTTATGAGATGGGAAAACGAATGGTAGAAATCGAGGTGTAGGAAATGAAACGTATGAAGAAAGTGTTGGTAGTAACCATTATCCTATCTGCAGTGGTTTTTCTCGCCGAAATACTGCTGAAACCTTCGGAACTTTTAGTAGAGAGAAATACATATGGGGAAGGAAAGAAAACGGAGGAATACCAGCTTACCATCGAAAATGAATTGGAAAAAGAGACCTTCAGCCTTGAGGTGGAGGAGCAGCAATACACGCAGGCAGAGGTGCAAAAACTTTTTCGAACTGTAATGGAGGAGCTGGATGAAGTGGTCCTAGGGAAAAACGAGAGCTTTAACCGCATTGAAAAGGATTTGAATCTTGTAACCAATCTGCCGGATTATCCGGTAGAAATTCAGTGGGATTTGGACTCCTACCAGGTGATGAGCATTGACGGTGAGATTCGAGAGGACAAGGTCACGGAAGAAGGAAACCTAGTCAAACTGCGAGGAACCATTTCCTACGGGGAAGAACAGACCATGTATATCAGAAATATGATGGTTTTTGCGCCCACGAGGGAGGGGAAAGAACAGCTCGTTTATGAAGTGCAGGAGGCTTTGAAGCAGAGGGAAGAAGCTACTAGAGAGGATGCGAGTTTTTCTCTGCCTGAAAAGGTCGGTGGAAAAGAGCTGAAGTGGTCCCAGAAAAAAGAATACAAATGGTACTACGTTTTGTTAATCGGAGCTGTGTATTCTGTGTACCTGGTGTACAGAGAAAAAGAGAAAATGAAAAAACAAGCCAAACAAAGAAAAGAGGAATTAATCAGAGAATATCCCGGAATGATAAGCAAGTTTACCATGCTGCTTGGTACGGGAACAACGGTGAAAAACGCATGGGAGAAAATCGTGCAGAACTATGAATTGCAGCGGGAGCAGATTGGAAAGCAGGCTGTGTATGAAGAAATGCTCCTCACATATCGGGAAATGCAAAGCGGTGTTTCGGAAGTGGAAGCCTATGACAAATTTGGGAAACGATGTGGCACTTCGATTTATATTAAGTTCGGGGCAATGCTTGCACAGAATCTCCGAAAAGGAAGCAAAGGCATCTCAGACCTTCTTCAAATGGAGGCCATACAGTCCTTTGAAAACCGTAAAAGTACGGCAAAACGCTTGGGAGAGGAAGCGGGAACAAAGCTTTTGATGCCAATGCTCGGAATGTTGCTGGTTGTACTTGTTATGGTTATGGTTCCCGCATTTCTTACCATGCAACTATAAGAAAAAGGAGGAAAAATATGAAAAGAAAAGTGAAAGCTTCTGTTGTAGTAGAGGCAATCTTAATCTTAGTGGTATTAATCGCCTTGGTTGCGATTTTTAAGTCGCAACTAACAGAACTGGTAGGTGAGATTTTTGACAAAATCACAAAACAGGGACTTGGCATTTAAAGGTGAAATCACGGCATTTTTGGCGCTTATATTTATTTTGATGATGTCCATCGTGGGTGCGCTGATTGAAAGCGCATCCATCCAACTCACCAAAAACCGCAAGCGCGCAGATACCTTACTGGCATTGGAAAGCACCTTTGCGGAGTATCATCCGGAACTATTAAAGCAGTATGAGATATTTGCAAGATTTGGAACGACGGAAGATGTGCTGAATCATCGCATGACGTACTATGGAACAAAAAGCATGGAGCATACGATCCGTCAGATACAACTCCTGACAGATAATCAAGGGGCCCCGTTCTATCAGCAGGCAGTTCATTATATGAAGGATTGGTTGGGGTTGGAGGATTTGTCGGGTGACTTTGGGTATGATTTGTCTTTGGATAGTCTTTCCGGAGTGAAGGAAAAAGAACAGAGTAATTCCTTAGAGTTACATTCTTTATTGGAAGAAGGAAATGCACAGTTGCCCGCAGAGAACAATCCCATCGAAACGGTAAACAATCTAAAAAACAAACCTCTATTATCACTTCTTATGTCTAATCAAGAGGAATTATCACAGCGCAGTATCACGTTGGAACCTTTGCCATCCCATCGAGAGCTGCAAACAGGGAATTTTAATCAGGAAAAAATCAATGAAACAACGGACAAATTATTCTTTATCGCATATATATTTGAACACTTCTCCAATGTAAATGATGAAGAAACGGAAGGGGTTCTCTTGTATGAGCAAGAATATCTCCTTGGTGGCTTGGGCAGTGACCAGGAAAATTTGGAGGCAGTTTGTAAGAAAATCATGAATATTCGGATGATTTCAAACTATACATTTTTGTTGACGGATTCTGTAAAGCAGGCGGAAGCACAGACTATGGCTCTTACCTTGTGCAGTCTCATTTCCTTGCCTGCGCTGACAGAGGTGGTCAAACACGCGCTTCTGTTTGCATGGGGCTACGGTGAGAGCATTGTAGATGCAAGGGTTTTGTTAAAAGGAAAAAGGGTGCCGCTTGTAAAAACCAGTGACAGCTGGCAGTTGCAATTATCTAATTTAAGTGCGTTGGGTACAGAGCAAGAGGTGGTGACCGAAAAAGATGTGGAGAGAGGGCTCTCCTATCAGGATTATTTAAAAGCACTTTTTTTACTGGAAGGCAGAGAAACCCTTAGCATGCGTTGTCTGGATTTGGTGGAGAGCAACTTACATTTAAAAACAGACCAATGCATGACCAAGGTAGAGATAAAGAGCGTAGCACATTTGCGGAGAGGAATACAGGATTCTTACACCACAATGTATGGATACCAATAAAGAGAAAAGAGGTGAATGCAGATGTCCTTTCTTAATAAAAAATATACTCATAAAAAATCCATTATTTTAATAAAGAAGTACAGTAACAGAAAGGAGAAAGACTCTCTTTTGGCAATTCAAAATCCTCTTATCTTTCATAAAAAAGAAGAAAGGGCATCTGCATTCGCCTCTAAGGGAAGTATGACGATGGAGGCGGCGCTGGCGGTTCCCATTTTCTTTTTCGCAATGTTATGTCTGGTTTATCTGTTGGAAATGATGTCTATTCAGGTGACTCTGCGAAATGCCATTTACAGCGTGGGCAAGGAAATTGCGCAGCAGGCTTATAGCTCGCCTATGATTTCCACCTACGGAATTCAGCAACACGTGATTAAAAATATTGGTGTAGAAAAGTTGGACAAAAGTATGATTTCCGGAGGGGCAAAAGGAATCAACTGTAATAATTCTACGTCTAACTGGAATACGGCGGTCATTGATTTGTCCGTCCAATACCAATTGGAGTTTCCCGTTCTGATGTTTCGCATTCCTGTTATTTCCTGCGAAGAAAAGCTGAGGGTAAAGGGGTGGACGGGGTATGCCCAAGGGGCAGAAGAAATGGAGAACAATCAGGTGGTTTATGTGACAGATTATGGTCTTGTTTACCACCAGAACATGAATTGCACCTACCTGGAGTTATCCATTCAGGCTGTGGAGTTTTCCCGGATAGAAGAATTGAGAAGCCAGTCCGGAGCAAAGTATTACCCCTGTGAATCCTGTGGAGAGGAGATGGTCATAGCAGGGCGGGTTTATATTACGGACTATGGAAATCGATATCATACGTCCTTGGAATGTGGAAAAGTCAAGAGAAATATCTACGCAGTACCCTTGGAGGAAGTGTACGGGTTAGGAGGTTGTTCAAAATGTGTGAAATAGCAGACGGAATCGTATTTTTTATGCTGGTAATGGCAGGGTTTATGGACTGGAAAAAGAAAGAGCTTCCCCTGTGGTTATTAATTGGGATGAGTGTCTGCATTGCAATATTTGCCGCGTGCTGTAAGGATACAAGTATATGGTATCGTCTGGCAGGTTCGGCTCTGGGGATTCTGTTTTTTCTCATTAGCAAAGCCACAAAAGAGGCCGTTGGCTACGGGGACAGTTGGCTCATATTACTTTTAGGGGTACACCTGGGCATCTCAGGTGCCCTGCAGGTATTGTTTGCGGCCTCCCTTCTTGCGGCTTGTTTTGCCCTGTTTTATCTGTGGATTCGTAAGTGGAAACGCAATGCAACCCTGCCATTTGTGCCCTTTTTAGCAATTGCATATCTGGGGGTGATGTTTAGATGAGGAAGAAACTTCGAGCTGCCTTTACCATTGAACTTGCCTATTTGTTCCCACTTATCATGTTAGTCTTTGTGATTTTGCTGCATTTGTTGTTCTATTATCACGACAAAAATATTTTACTCGGAGCAGCCCATGAGACAGCAGCATATGGGGCAGCTATGGAAGAAACCGATGAAGGACTGTTAGAGAACTATTTTGCCGCGCGGGTAAAAGGGAAACTTTTATTATTTACCAAGTTGGAAAAAGAGATTGTGTTACAGGATGAAAAGGTCACCGTTTCTTGTAATGCCAGTAAAAATGTAATGTCATTGTGTGTGGAATGCTCCGTGAATCAGACAGAACCGGAGGATTATGTTCGGAGTGTTCGAAAGATCATTAAACTAGGAGAAGGGAGAGGAAAATAAGTTTGAAAACCTATTATAAAAATGATTTGAAAAAAGCGTATCTCATATTAGAAGGAGGGGAGGGGGAGCAGGAGGATTATCAAACTCTCATGTTAAAGGAAAACGATATCCAAGGCATTTTAAAATTGGATGTGCGGTATGTGGATAATCAGACACAGTATCACTATGATATTAGTGGGAAAACAGCCTTTAAAACCTTGTATGAAAAAAAGAATTTAAGTCACGAGGACATGAAGCGCTTGGTTGATAATCTGTTACAGATCATTCAGCTTTTGCGGAAATATATGTTAGATGCCAATCGTATTTTGTTGGAGCCAGAGTACATTTTCTGTGATTCCAGCGGATTTTATTTTTGTTATTACCCACCCTGCAGGCAGGATGCAAAGGACATGTTTCATCAGTTGACGGAATTTTTTGTAAGGGAAGTAAATTATAAAGATGAAGAAGGTGTACATTTTGCATATACCTTACACAAAATGACGATGGAGGAAAATTATAGCATTGAGGAAATCATGGAGGTGATTATGCCTCAGGAAAGTGTCAGCGACCGGGAAGCCGAAGAGAAAATGGAGGTTATAGAATATACTCAGCGCATGGAAGATATTAAGATGGAGGACAATCAACTACAGGAAAGAAATGACCTGTGGGAGCCGGTGCGCCGATTTTTAGAGCGAGCAAAAAAACGGCGCATGGGTTATGAGGAGCAAGACTTGTAAAAGTTTGGAAAATTTCTTATAATAGTTATAATGCTTGGTGTGGAAGGAATACCCAAAAGCAAGTTCCTTCATCCACGAAGGATTCTACAGAGATAATACCGCCGTGTGCTTTTACGATTTGCTGGCAAATGCTTAATCCAAGTCCGGTACCCTCTTTTTTATAAGTAACAAAGGGTTTGAAAATCGTAGGAAGAAGTTCGTAAGGAATGCCGCAACCGGTATCGCTGATTTTAATCACGACTGTATTTTCTGCGGAATAGGCTTCTAAGTTTACGGTATGGTTTGGCAAGGCAGCTTCGTAAGCGTTCTTTAATAGATTTACGAATACCTGTTGTAATTTTGTTTTGTCACCTGTAATCTTATGGATGGAAGGATCGATTTTGGAAGTAAATACCACATCCGATTGAGAAATCATAGCGGCGAAGGAGAGGGAAACCTGTTCCAACAAAGCAAAGAGTGAAAAAGAACTTGTTTCCAGTCTTTCTGACTTGGCAAAATCCGAGAACCTTTTGATTAATTGCTCGATATATTCAATATCACTATTTAAATTTGACCAATATTTGAAGTTTTTCACTTCAGGATGTTGAAATTCGATTAATTGAACGGTACTATATAAGGTAGTAAGTGGATTTCTAAGTTCGTGCGCTATTTTATTGAGAATGTATTCCATGAATATGCTCCTACTTGTTTTATTTTTATATCAAGTGTAGCATTGCTAATAGTGCGATTCAAATACATTTGGTCGACAAAAATCGACTTATATATTATAAAAAGGCAGGTAATACCTATGAGACAGGAAAATTGTATTTTTTGTAAAATCGCAGCAGGAGAGATTCCGTCTGCGACCATTTACGAGGACAATGACTTTCGAGTGATTCTTGACATTGAGCCGGCATCAGAAGGGCATGCCCTGATTCTGCCAAAAGAGCATTATGCAAATCTTTATGAGCTTTCCGACGAGGTGGCAGCAAAGGCATTGGTTGTGGCAAAGAAAGTGATTACAAAGATGACCGATATCGTGGGATGTGACGGCTATAATGTTGTTCAGAATAATGGAGAGGCAGCAGGTCAGACGGTATTTCATTTCCACATACATTTGATTCCTCGTTATAATGGGGACGATGTTAAGATTGGTTGGAAACCGGGAAAATTAACAGAAGAAGTAAAGGCAGAGATTCTGTCAAGAATGAATGAGGAATAGAAGTGAATCAGGAACAAAGGAATGCTTTGTTCGAACGGATTTATCGAGAGAACGAGCATGATATGTACAAAATTGCACTTTACTATGCAAAACAAGAAGAGGCTGCAATTGAGATTACGCAGAAAGCATTTTACCATTTGTTTCTTCATCTAGAAAGAGTGGACATAAAATTAGTGCGTGCATACTTAGGCCGCGCAATTCGCAACTTGACTTACAACTGGGTTCGTGATAATAAGATTGCGAAAATGGGAAACATCGAGGATTACTACGAAGATGTTATTGTAGAAAGTCTGGAAGAAATTATTATTCGAAAAGAAGAAAAGCAGATTGCACGGAAGTTGGCTTCCGATATTTTGTCTGCTTTGTACGACAAGAATAAACGTTGGTATGATGATATTGTAAATGTGTATTACTTGGATATCCCACAGGAACAAGTGGCAAAAGACCAGGGTGTAGAAAAGGATGTTATATCCAGCAGATTGTATCGTGCAAAACAATGGATACGTCAGAATTATAAAGAGCAATATTTAGAAGCGATGGAGAGACAAAAAGAGTCTGTTCTCTAGGGGAACAAACTCTTTGGAATACGATTATTTGGATGCTTCTTGTATCAAGCCCAGAATGGTATTGATAGAATCCTGCTGTGAGGATTTTTTCATGGCTTTTATGTAAGCATCTTTTTCTCTATGAAGTTTTTGGATGGCTGCCAGGAGAGAATCATGATTCATTGCTTCTTCTTCTAACACAACGCTAAATCCTTGACGTTCAAAGGAACGGGCGTTTAAAATCTGGTCGCCACGACTTGCTTTTGCAGACAGAGGAATGAGAAGATTTGGCTTGTGCAATGCCATGATTTCACAGATTGCATTTGCACCGGCTCTCGAAATCACAATATCAGAGAGTGCGAACAAATCTTTTAGTTCATTTTTAATATATTCGAATTGAACATAACCTTTGAGGTCTTTTAAGCTTTCATCCACTTTCCCTTTTCCGCAAAGGTGAACCACATGAAAGTCTTTCAGGAGTTCCGGAAGGACCTCGCGGATTGCATTGTTTACGATAACGGAACCAAGACTTCCGCCTACGATTAGAATCACTGGTTTATCCGGAGTTAATCCGCAGAATTCCAATGCGGCTTCGCGGTTTCCGGAAAGTAATTCCTGACGGATAGGTGAACCTGTAAGCACAGCCTTTTCTTTCGGTAGGTGATCTAAGGTTTCTGGGAAATTGCAGCATACCTTGGATGCGGAAGGAATCGCCAGTTTATTGGCAAGTCCCGGAGTCATGTCAGACTCGTGAATAATGGTAGGGACGCGACATTGTTTTCCCGCCACAACCACAGGAACGGATACAAATCCACCTTTGGAAAAGATAACATCCGGCTTTAAAGTTTTAATAATTTTCTTTGCTTCGCCAAAGCCTTTCAATACGCGGAACGGGTCAGTAAAGTTTTGCAAACTGAAATAGCGACGCAGTTTTCCGGATGAGATTCCGTGGTAAGGAATCCCGAATTGTTCAATTAATTCTTTCTCAATGCCGTTATAAGAGCCGATATAGTGGATATCATATCCCAGAGCCTTAAGACCCGGCAACAGAGCAATATTTGGTGTAACATGACCAGCGGTACCACCGCCGGTTAAGATAATACGTTTCATAATTTTCCTCCAATTTTTTGGCTTCTAATTTATTATATTAAACAGTATTCCAAGAAAGGTCAAGGAAAAGCAAAAAGAGCAAATAAAAAAGGAGTATCCGGCTATGAATGAAGAGAAGTGGAAACAATTTATGCAAAATGAAATGGACAAGGAGATGCAAGAAATTGATGCTATCTTGGACGAAATGAATCAGGACCCGAACATGCGTGACTTGGTTGCGCCTGAGGAAATGCATGACAAATTGTTCGCACAAATTCGAAAGGACCAAGAGGAACAGGAACGTTTATCCGAAGACGAAAAGGAGTTGATTCGTCTCGGGATGGTATATAAGAAAACACGGAAGTGGGCAAAAGTTCTCGTGCCGCTTGTAGCAATTGTTGGTGCAATGGTGGTAAGCGTGACCTGTATGGGTGGACCAAAACGTGCGATGGAGAAATTCGGACGATTAATTGGTGATAGAGAACAAGAGTATATGAATACAGATGATGAACGTACCGATGAAATAGAAGTGGTAACTGAAGCGGATGCATATCAAAAGATAGAAGACGAGTTTGGGTTTTTACCTGTGAAGTTGTATTATCTTCCAAAAGGAATGGAGTTTAAGGAAATATTATTAACAGATGCAGCGCAGAGTATATATTTAAATTACGCAGGAGAGAATCAAGAAACAGTTGTTTATTCTATCTATCCGAATTATCGAGCTGGTTCTGTGGGGCGAGATGTTGAGGATGAAGTCATTGATGAATATGAAAAAGTAGTTCATGACGTTACAATTAGTGTGAAGAAATATTTGGTTGAAGAAAATCAAGCTAATCGATATATTGCACTGTTCGAATATCAAAATGCGTATTATGTATTGCGTATCAATGGCGTTGCAGATACAGAGGTTGGAAAAATTGTGGAAAATTTATATTTTAATTAAAGTATCTTATTGGGGTAAACCTTAAATGAAAATTTAATTTCTAGTTCTAATGAGAAAAGTAGAACTTAGTCATACAATGATATAATAGACATGTATTCTCCTGTAGATGGAGGGTTCATGTCTATTTTAGTTAGAGAAAAAGGAAAACACCTTACGTGGG
>JAZRPT010000138.1:0-4931 GCA_045649385.1 Faecalimonas sp.
AAACATTGGAGATTACTCTATTCCATTAACAAAAGAAACTAGATATAGAAGTGCAATGGTAGGTGTGTTTGAATATCAAGGCAAGACAGCATATTATGTAGTGAATTATGATACTGATTCTGAACGAACAGTAACATTAAACTGGAAGGAAGCTACTTCATATGTATGCCAGATTCAAAGTTCACAAGCTGAAATAAAAGCAACTGGGAATACATGCCAGATTCCCTTACAAGCAGGGAATGCGGCATTGGTAATTGTAGAATAAAAATTAAAGAAAGGAAAAAAGATAGAATGAAAAAAGCGATTGCAATGATCTTAGTAGTGTGTATGCTAGGTATTACTGCATTTGGAAATCTTACGAGTTCTGTCGTGAAAGCAAATGCGGATTCACAGCAAACCGATACTGCACTGAAAGAAATTACATTTTCTGATTTTAATGTTGGAAACGGTAAGATTACCGAGTGGACAAGAGCATTCTCTGCGGATTCGGAATTTACTTGGGAAAACGTGATTTTTAACGGTGTCATGAAATTTGAGGGCGAAAAGACCAGATACTTATTACTGGGAAATGATTGGTGGGGATTACGATTTGATTTTTGTTCTGATCATATCAGCGTATATTATGATGGGGGCAATGGCGGTGCGTGGAATATAACCCCATCAGCTGTCGAAATGAAAAAATTTCAGGATACAATAATTAAATTGTCAATTTCATTGGAAAAGATCAATACGGTAGATGCAAAATTAAGCATTTCAATTAATGATCACAAGGTGGTGCTTGGTGAATCAGAAAGTCAGGTACTAGTAAATGCATATGCAGAAACAGGACATCTGAATGTAAATAATAATTCAAGTAACCGAATTGAAATTACGGATGCAGATGCGGATCATCCAGTTATAGCATCTTCTATTGTCCCGACATCATCGGATTTAAAACCTATTTCATTCAACAGTTTTGGTTTAGATGATGGCAAGATTGCCGAATGGACAAGAGTATTTTCCTCGGATTCAGAATTTACATGGGAAGATGCTAAGTTTAGTGGCAATATGAAGTTTGAAGGCGACAAAACTAGATATTTATTGTTAGGAAATGATTGGTGGGGGCTTCGCTTCGATTTTTATTCTGACCACATCAGCGTTATTTATGAAGGTGGAACTGGCGGATTATGGGAAATAAGTCCTGCTGATATTGAATTGACTTCATTTAAAGATATGCTAATAAAATTGTCAATTTCATTGGAAAAGATAAACACAGTAGATGCCAGATTGAGAATTTCTATTAATGACCGTTCCATATTACTTGGCGAATCAGAAAGTCAGGTACTTGTAAATGCATATGCGGAAACGGGCCATCTAAATGTGAATAATAATTCAAGTAACAGAATTGAAATTACGGATGCAGATGCGGACCATCCAGTTATGATTTCTTCTGTTGTTTCGCCATCAGCAGGTTTAAAGACTATCACATTCAATAGTTTTGGCTTAGATAATGGCGAGATTAAAGAGTGGACGAGAGTGGGTGCTGTAGATACTGACTTCACATGGGAAGATGTAATATTCAGTGGCAGTATGAAGTTTGAAGGCGAGAAGACTAGATACTTACTGTTAGGAAATGGCTGGTGGGGACTTCGCTTCGATTTCTATCCGAATCTTATCAATGTGCTTTATGAGGGAGGAACCAGTGGTTCATGGATTATAAAGCCAGAAGATGTTGGAATGACCACATTTAAGAATGTAGATTTTAAACTTTCAGTTGCTTTGGAGAAAGTTGATGATACAGAAGACGCACGTTTGCAAGTATATGTTAAGGATACAAAAGCTTTGTTAGGAGAGAAAGGAAGCCAACTTCTGACAGGTGCATATGCGGCGGAAGGACATATGAATGCTGCTTATAATCTATTAGAAATAACTGATGCAGACGAAACTAACCCAATTCACATTTCATCTGTGGAAATTAAAGATGAAGGTGATAATGAGGGCGGTAATGAAGGTGGCAATGAAGGCGGTAATGAAGGCGGTAATGAAGGTGACAATGAAGGAAACGGAAATATTGATGCACCATCTCAAATACCGGAACTTACAAATGTCACTTTGAAGGAGATGGGCATTTTAGATGGACAGTATGTCTATTATAATAATGACCTTGCTGTTAGTGGTGATTATGGAAAATCATTGATGAATACACGTATGACGCAGAAGATGATTTTTAGTAATCATACCAATAACTGGTTCCAGTATGGTGGAAAAGATATGGCGTGGTATGGTATTCGTTTTATGACGAATGCAGATAGCGGGAAAATTTATATTATTCCAACAAATGGAGAGTTTGCAGAGAGTTATGAGTTATCTCCAGATATAGCAGGAATAGATCTTCTTGGTAAAGAAATTGAGTGGACATTGGAATTGTTCAGTGAAGGTGATGATGCATGGCTTGGAGTATATATTAATGGCAATCTTTACAACGAACAATATTTTAAACTCACAGGAGCAGCAGATAAATTTGGTGGATTGGTAAGTATTTATTCAGAAAATCAAGAGGGTTATATTCAGATTGGAGAGAAGCAAGAAGTACTTCCAAGCAATTTAAAAACCATTACCTTCAAAAATTTTGGTTTAGATGATAGTAAGATTACTGAATGGACGAGAGGTATTGCTACTAATTCTAAATTTACATGGGAAGATGTGTTGTTTAGTGGCAATATGAAGTTTGAGGGCGAAAAAACCAGATATTTATTGTTAGGAAATGGCTGGTGGGGACTTCGTTTAGATTTTTATCCAAATCTTATCAATGTGCTTTATGAGGGCGGAACTAGTGGTTCATGGATTATAAAGCCGGAAGATGTTGGAATGACCACATTTAAGGATGTAGATTTTAAACTTTCGGTTGCTTTGGAGAAAGTAGAAGATACAGAAGACGCGCGTCTTTCTGTATATATTAACAATAAGAAAGTATTGTTAGGCGGACAAGAAAGTGTAATTCTTACGGGTGCATATGCGGCAGAAGGAAATATGAATGCCAAATATAGCTTGATAGAGTTTTGTGAGGCAGACCAAACTAACCCAATTCATATTAGGTCTGTGGAAGTTGAGGATGAAGATGGTGACGGTCAAGGTGGTAATGAAGGTGATGAACAAGGCGGTAATGAAAGCAATAACGAATCACCATCACGTAAACCTAAACTTAAAAAGTTTACGCTAAAGCAAATTGGCATTATGGATGGTAGATATACCTATAATAATAACAACCTTGCTGTTAGTGGTGACTATGGAAAATCATTAATGAATACTCGTATGACGCAAAAGATGATTTTCAGTAGACATACCAACAACTGGTTCCAGTATGGTGGAAAAGATTTGGCGTGGTATGGTATTCGTTTTATGACGAATGCGGATACTGGAAAAATTTATATTATTCCTACAAATGGAGAATTCGCAGAGACTTACGAATTATCGCCAGATATAGCAGGAACAAAGCTCCTGGGAAAAGAAATTGAGTGGACATTGGAATTGTTCAACGAAGGTGATGATGCATGGTTGGGAGTGTATATTGATGGCAATTTATACAATCAACGGTATTTTAAACTTACAGGAGGAGCTGATAAATTTGGCGGTTTGGTAAGTATTTATTCGGAAAATAAGAACGCTTATATTCAGATTGGTAAAAAGCAACCTATTCCTTCCATTGATAAAAGTTTTTCAAGGATCACATTTAATTCTTACGAATTAGAAACCGGAACTTATAAGATTAAATATAGTGTAGATGAAAAAGGAAAACTGCATCCAGATGCATCAGCAAGCGGTGATTGTGGTCTCGAAAGTATGGACCGTGTAATTTTTTCAGATATTGTGAATTTCTCAAAAGAGCCAGGCGCCGAGCTGCGTCTCTTTGGAAAAGAGTCACCGTGGCACGGTATGGTTTGGGAAAATACTGAGGATGGAATTTATGTTTCAGATCCTTATGGTATGTTTAAACCTATTATGTTTGATTCTAAGACTGCGGGGGTTGAACTTTTGGGACAGGATATTCACCTCACAATTAGTATCGAATATGTGGACTCTGATGATGATGGAAAGAAAGACGATGTAAAAATGGGAGTTTGGTTTAATGGAAAGCCATATGCCAATCGTTGGATTTATTTGAGAAACACTGCACCGAATCTTGGCGGATATGCATTGATTTTCTGTAAAAATAAGAAAGCTTCTTTTTCACTCCAAACAGAGTGGCCACCAATTGATTTTGCTGAGTATGGTTTTACAATTAATTGGGCAGTGGAATTGGGATTAAAGAAGAAATCATAGGGGGAACAGGATGAATAACAGTATTTTTGATACAAAAACACCCTTTGAGCGCTTTGGAATTATGATTGATAACTCTCGTATCGCAGTGATGAATGTGGATACGACAAAGAGAATCATCGATATCATGGAAAAACTCGATTATAATATGCTCATGCTTTACACAGAAGATACATACGAGGTGGAAGGTCAGCCATATTTTGGACACTTACGTGGACGTTATACAAAAAAGGAATTAAAGGAACTTGACGCTTATGCCATGGAGCATGGCGTCGAGTTAGTGCCTTGTATTCAGACGTTGGCCCATTTGAATTGTTTAATGTACTGGAAATCATATTATGAGATTGCAGACTGTAATGATATTCTTTGTGCAGGTGAGCCAGAGGTCTATCAGTTGATTGATGATATGTTTGCGACTCTTGCAGAATGTTTTACTACGCGAATGGTGAACATTGGCATGGATGAAGCACATATGGTAGGACTAGGCCAATATCTGGACAAACATGGATATTGCAATCGTATAGAAATTGTATGCAAACATTTGCAACGTGTGAACGATATAGCAGAGAAATATGGTTTTACTATTTGTATGTGGAGCGATATGTTTTTCAGACTTGCTACCGGTGGCTATTCGG
>JAZRPT010000139.1:0-3234 GCA_045649385.1 Faecalimonas sp.
GGATCCACGGGCATCACATCATAGTGGCCGTAAATCAGCACCGTGGGCTTACCCTCCACCTTCGGGCTGTGAGCCACAACAATGGGGTGAATATCCGTCATGTGCTTCTTGGCAGCAAAGCCCAAGCTTGCCAGCTTATCCACCAAGAAATCCGCACAGCGCTCCACATCACCGGCATGCTCCGCCATAGCAGACACGCTCGGTATCCTCAAAAAGGCAAAAAGATCATCAAGTTTGCTCATGCCCCTATTGTACCCCACCCATCCACGGCGGGCAAGCCTTAATTAAGGCTTTTTGCATTCGGATTGCGTCTGTAGATGCCTCAAGCTTTACTTTGCACAATCAGCACAGACATACCAACAGATTATACTGAAAAAAACAAGCGTCTTCATGTAGAATCACACCTACCATGGAAGGACAGAACGAAGACGAGAAATGATAAAATCAGAACAACGCCTAACTTTTAGAACAGAAAAGAGCAAACTCCGCAGAGCATCAACAAATGAACAAAACAGATAAATAAGAACTGATATAGCGGGAATAAACCACCAACTGTAATCGCAATATTCCCCTATTATTCGCAACTTTGCTTCCAACAACTTCCACACATACGGGTGACAATGTATTAAATATACACCAAACGCTAGGGGTGACAATCGTGACAAAACACTCACGATAAGAGTCGACTTCAACTCTAATCTACACATCATAATGAAGAAAGATATTGCGCCTAATGAAACGAATGGTGAAGTATAGTACCTAAAGTAAACGTTCTCTACATGAAAAAATTGCAAAGAGACAAACAAACATGTGGTACAAGCCATATATAAAGGCAGCAACACCCGAATAGAAATTGTGGGTGGATACAGTTTGACATAAGCCCCGCATAAATACATAGTAACGAGCCACATTACATTATGTCCGTGGCTGGCCAAGTTTTGTGATTCAAATCCAGGCAAAACACTTAAAAAGAGAATCAAAGAGCAAGAACACACAAGCAATTCCCGTTTACTCAATGCCAAAACAAGTTTATTTAAAAAAGGCATTAAGAAAAACAAAACTGTATAGCTCACCACATACCAGTAGGGCAATTTTGTTGGGATGAGATTTTTCATCACGTCAACACCCACAGTTCGGGCACCTATGCAAACCCACACTACACACAAAATACCGACATAATAAAAAACGGTCGAAAAATATAACTCAAGATATCGTGAATAGTTAGTTTTAGAAAGAGCACACAAATATCCTGTAACAAGCGCAAAAATATTAACAGAGTATATTGTGAATGATTCGCATATGTTTGATGAAAGTTTTCCTTCAAGGCAGTTTGCCGCATCTAATGATAAAGCTCCGGAAGTACGTGCAACATGCAGCACGACAACACCCAACATAGCAAGAATCCTTAACAGATCTATACTGCTATCTCGCTTTTTTATGACATCGCTCATACAATCATGTACAATTAGAACCAAATACCTTTTTCAGCTTGATAATTATATTGCTAAAAGACAACGCAACAGACCAACATATCAAGTACAATGAAGGCGCATGAAAACGCGAATCCGGAGTGGGAATAAAAACAAAAAAGCTTGCAATATACAGTAAAGCTAAAAAACTAAGCAAAGCCGCGAACAGCTTATTATAACACGAACCGATTCCTCGACGACAACACGCGCAAAAAATTATCATTGCCAGTAAATATAGAGTTGGGCGGATGTACTGCTTTACTTTCGACTTCTCTACACCTTCCCAATTCCACAACTCAGAATTTGATAAAATATGAGGATATCGCTCTTGTACTATTTCTCTAATAAACTCTGGAACATAGCCAGCATGCAAAAAATAAAATGATTGCACCATACGAGCATACAACATAGACTCCGTGTTTGACTGCCAATGAGAAAAATACAGTGTTTTAACAGAGGTTGATTTATCTTCGGAAGTTTCAACCGTTAATTTATTTACAAAAAATTCAGGTCTCAGCAACTGATAAGAATTATCCTGATTTTTTTTGGGAAATTGATATCCAACATTTGCAAATTCCTCTTCCAGACGTTTAAAATCGTCTCTGAAAACAGCCGCAATTTTTAATTCAGAACCGGCAATTGCCGCATCCATAGGACGAAAAGGAAGCAGCATACTGAGAAGATGAACACCCATAAAAACAGCAATTGTTATAATTGCGGAACATAACATCTTTTTTATGAATGAGTATGTTCTTCCCATAGTGGCAATAGCAAAATAAACCAGAAAGGGAATCAAAATGGCAGCATTAGTGCGCAGATACGGAATATGGAGAAGTGTTATGATTAGAAGGGCAATTACTACAAACTTACCTTTTCCCCTGATTTCCCTTAATAATAGCACACACGTAATACTAATAGCTATGGCACACAGAAAGAAATAATCCATTCGGTAAGCATAAGCAAAATAGCCAAAATACTTTAAAAAGCACAACATAAGACACATTGGCACTACCATCAAAAGATTTTTCACATCAGAACGTGCTACCATCCTAATCCATGTGCAACCGCATATCGCAATGATGAAGGTAGAAACCAACCAAAAAATTCGCAGAATCGCTGTACCAGAGATTCCACTCCAAAAAAGGGAAATAAACCTATGTAATGCAATTCCCTCAAATGTGATAAGACTTGCGTGATTACCACAATCACCACGTACTACACGCCCAGCATATAGCAATGCATCTATTCCCCAATTATTATAATCGCAGAAAGCAACAATTAAATACGTGAGAAAAAAAATGCAACACGCAATATTTGTATATAGTTTATTTTTACTTGGATTCATGATATTCTTTCTCTGTATTCACCTCCCAAATATTGTCTTTAGTGGTAACGCCGGCGGAGATATTCTTGGCTGCCTCCATGGCGGAAAGCATGGAGTGATCCATGTTGTTGTAGCGGTGCATACCGTTACGGCCCACCAAGTAAAGATTGTTCAGGGAATCCACCCACTCGCGAATCACAGGGAATTGCTTGAAGCTGCCGAAGTAGGCGGGGTATGCCTTCTGAATGCGGAACACCTTGTGGTCCACCACATCCGCCTTGTCAATAATACCAAGTTTCACCAGCTCGCCCTCAGCAAACTCACAGAAGGCTTCATCACCCATGCTCCAGAGCTCATCCCCCTCGTTGACAAAGTACTCCATGCCAATCCATGCCTTAGAGCGATCGCTGACCAAGTAGGGGCTCCAGTTGTTAAAGATTT
>JAZRPT010000140.1:0-2070 GCA_045649385.1 Faecalimonas sp.
CCAGAATTACTTGGAGAAAAGAAATATGTACTATTGGACAACAACAACCCCGACTGTTTTCTAAATTTCATATCAAAAGTTATCACAAATAACAACTACATTTTCATCTTAGATCCCAATCTATATAGGGATATTCATTAAATAGAAAAATTAAGCCAACTAATTCATTGCGAGTTAGTTGGCTTTTTTGTATCTTTAGATGTCCCCTCTGTTTTTGAGTTTGGCGACTTAAAGCAGGGAAATCTAAAATCTACTTTATGGCAAATATACGAAGAATTTCTCAAATAGCGCCAACCTTGGCGTTTACAGAATTCGATATGATTGAAAAATATCGGAAGAGTTTCGAACGCAGTGAACTTGGACATGTCCATGCTTCTTTCCCTTTTGAATCTTTTGCAAAGAAGATGGGTCTTAAGGAATCTCCATTAGGCAGAACCGGTCACTTTTCTCCTTCAGGTAAGATCGCCCTGATGGTATTGAAGTCCTATACGGGCTTTTCGGATCAATGTCTTATAGAACACCTGAACGGAAACATCCATTACCAGTTGTTCTGTGGAATCATGATAGATCCTTCCGCCCCGATAACCAATTTCAAGATAGTAAGTGCCATCCGTTCCGAACTTTCACAAAAGATGGTCATTGAAGATTTGCAGGAAGTTCTTGCCCAGGCATGGCGTCCCTTGCTTTGCGACAAGCATGTATGCATGACTGACGCTACCTGTTATGAGAGCCATCTGCGTTTTCCCACCGACATGAAACTTCTTTGGGAGAGTGTGGAGTGGATTCACCGTCAAATCATAGGACAATGCAGCGAGCTGCATATCCGTCGCCCGCGTAACAAGTTTGATGATGTCAGCCGTGTATACTTGTCCTATTGCAAGCAGCGTAAACGCAAGACTTCACGTACACGCATGCTGAAGAGAAGACTGATTCATTTGCTGGAAAAGCTTCTTCTACAAATTGATGAGATACGGAAGGTTCATGGTTCAGAATTGAGCCATACATCTGATTATCAGCGTAGACTTTCCATCATAAGAAAGGTTCTGGTCCAGGAGAAGGAGTTGTTTGAGAACCGGAAGGTCAAGAACCGGATAGTCAGTATCGACAAGCACTACATCCGTCCCATTGTCCGTGGAAAGGAAACCAGGAGTGTCGAGTTCGGAGCCAAAGTCAACAATATACAGATAGATGGAATCTCCTTCATCGAACATCTTTCGTTCAATGCGTTTAACGAGGGTGTCCGCCTGAAGGAATGTATCAACCTGCACCAGCGGCTCATGAGAAAGAAGGTCAAAGCTGTTGCAGCCGATTCCATTTATGCTACCAATGAAAACCGGAAATATTGTACATCGCATGGGATATCGACCTCTTTCGTCAGAAAAGGAAAGGCCGCAAAGGATGAGCAAGAAAGGAAGCAGCTTCGTTCCGAACTCAGCAAGGAAAGGGCAACCAGACTGGAAGGAAGTTTCGGTACTCAGAAACAACATTATTCACTCGCCAAAGTGAAGGCCAGAAATCAAAAAACGGAGATTTTATGGATTTTCTTTGGGATACATACATCCAATGCTGTTCTAATGGCAGAGAAAAGAAAAAATACACACTAAGCATTTTTTACAATATACTTATAAAAGGGAAGCCGGGAACGGGTTCTCCGGAAAGACATGCCCTTTTATGATAGAAAAGGACATTAATACTAAAAATGGTATGTGTGAGGGAGTCCAAAATTACTCGATACACATACTATTTTTAGTATTTAGAGACATTTACTGAATATCCCTACTTAATACCTTGTTTTGCTCATCCCTTTTAATTTCTGCTATGGCATCTACACTTACACCCTGTTGTTTGGGCATTACATAGTTAAGCAAACCAGGATACACCTTTACATATTCCCTCGGTTCTAGATTATTCAAGTGTTTAGCAAACAATCCTTTACCATTATTTATAATTTCATTTATCCACTCTTTTAAATCTCCTGTTATTTTGTTTGGTGTACCTTTGGCTCTACCACCTAACCTTCCCTTACCATCGTTTTTGCTTCTGCTCATACTATAACAAACTATTTTAGTT
>JAZRPT010000141.1:0-11723 GCA_045649385.1 Faecalimonas sp.
GGATTCGAACCCCGGACAACTTGATTAAAAGTCAAGTGCTCTACCGACTGAGCTAATGCTCCATACTGGGCTAGCTGGATTCGAACCAGCGACTGCAGGAGTCAAAGTCCTGTGCCTTACCGCTTGGCGATAGCCCAATAATTTTAAAAAAAGATTTATAAAATTTCTTTTATAAATCCAGGGTGGGTAGTGGGACTCGAACCCACGACATCCAGAACCACAATCTGGCGCGCTAACCAACTGCACCATACCCACCATATTCAAGAATTAATAATTTTGAGTTCTCTGTTCGAAAACTCGAACGAGCCCGGGGGGATTCGAACCCTCGACCTACGGCTTAGAAGGCCGTTGCTCTATCCAGCTGAGCTACGGACTCATTTAAGACTTTTGTCTTAAAAAGCGGGTGATGGGAATCGAACCCACGTATCTAGCTTGGAAGGCTAGTGTTCTACCATTGAACTACACCCGCACAATCGGGGTGACAGGATTCGAACCTGCGACCTCCTGGTCCCAAACCAGGCGCTCTAGCCAAGCTGAGCCACACCCCGCAATGTCCATTTTTTTGTCGTCCGCCCCGTGACGCAATAGTTATTATATAGTGCGTCATTCAAATTGTCAACAACTTTTTTTATTTTTTTTACATTTTCCTTTTTATACAAATTTTAACTCAAAACTAGCATCTCCATTGGTATTTATATCCATAACAACATAGGATGGTTTTCGTCCTTCCTGTCTTGGATAGGAAAGACTCCCCGGATTAATCACCTTCAAATCTCCTTCCACATCCATATACGGCCTGTGTGTATGGCCGAACAGAACAATATCCACACCTCTTCTACATGCTTCCTCTCTGAGACGCTTTGTATTCACAGATACGTAATATCCATGGCCATGGGTCATAAACACCCGATACTTCCCAATCTTGATTTCCTTCTCCCCCGGAAGATACGAAAAGTAATCATTATTCCCTGAAAGCAAATGAACAGGACAGTCTGTAACTGCTTCTATATATTGTTCTCCATCCTCGATATCTCCCAGATGAAGCAATACATCAATATCTCCTTCTCGAGTTAAAACCTCATCCAGATTCCCATGTCGCCCATGGGTATCGCTGACAATCAGTATTTTCATGCTTTTTTCTCCATAATCTCACGCATTGCACGCAGTGCTTTTCCACGATGACTCAGTTCGTTCTTTTTCTCCGGCGACAATTGTGCGGTTGTACATCCATATTCCGGAAGATAGAAAATCGGATCATAACCAAAACCATGTTCTCCAATAATCTCGTGACCAATGATCCCTTCAATTGTTCCTCTCACTACCTCTGTACTTCCATCCGGAAATGCTGCCGCTACTGCACAAACAAAACGTGCGGTACGTTTTTCATCCGGCACACCTTCCAAACGCTCTAAAAGAAGCCCGTTTTTAATATCATACGAAGTATCCACACCTGCATATCTTGCAGAATAGATGCCCGGTTCTTTATTGAGATAATCAATTTCAAGTCCGGAATCATCCGCAAGCACGATGCTGTTCTCAGTTAATTTAGCAATCTCTGTAGCCTTAATCAATGCATTTTCCTCAAATGTAGTTCCATCCTCCACCACATCAACATCAAGACCGGCTTCTTTCATTGATAAAATAGGCATGCCCAAATCTGCCAAAATCATACGGATTTCTTTCATTTTATTTTCATTACCTGTTGCAAATATAATCTTCTTTTCCATTACGCTTCCTCTTTTTTGTCTGTTCTTTTCGGTGGTTTCGGACCGTTGAACTGATAAAAGTATGTTTTTAACATACCATTATAAATCTTTCGATTCTTGTCAGCCTTTCTTCCAAAATATCTCTCTGTATCTTCAAAGCTGGTAATCATAAAAGCAGACCAACTATCTAATTTTTTAAAGCTTTCACCAAAGGTTTTATAAAGTGACGGCAGATTTTTCTTTTCTTCTATACGCTCACCGTATGGCGGATTCGTAACAATAAATCCATACTTTTTCGGATGGCGTAAATCTTTCACATCACGTTCCTGGAAATGAATAAGATGGTCAACTCCTGCATCTTTCGCATTTTGTCGTGCTGCCCGAATCACATCCCCATCAATGTCATATCCTTGAATGTCTACTTCAATATCATCCCTTACCATTTCATTGGCTTCATCAATGGTATCATACCAAAGTTTTTTCGGAATCAAATTCGTCCACTCTTCTGCCAAAAAGGACCGATTCATACCTGGTGCAATATTTGCCGCTATCATAGCTGCCTCAATCGGAAATGTACCGCTTCCACAGAATGGATCTACAAAGATACGATCCTTTCTCCAAGGTGTCAGCATAATGAGTGCCGCTGCTAAAGTTTCCGTAATCGGCGCTTTACTTGACAATTGACGATATCCTCTCTTGTGTAGTGAAACTCCTGATGTATCAATTCCAATGGTAACCATATCTTTCATTAGAAAAACACGCGCCGGATAGGAAGCACCAGTTTCTTCAAACCATTCCACATCATAGCGCTCCTTCATTCGATTTACCATGGCCTTTTTCATGATGGATTGAATATCGGAAGGACTAAACAACTTACTCTTTACGGAAGCAGCCTTCGCCACCCAGAATTTCCCATCCTTCGGGATGTATTTTTCCCAAGGAAGTGCCTTTGTTTTTTCAAACAATTCATCATATGTAACTGCCTGAAAACTGCCTACCTTTAATAAGACCCGCTCTGCGGTACGCAAAAATACATTTGCTCTGCATATAGCCTCTGCATCTCCCCAAAACGTTACTCTTCCATCTTCCACCGATGAAACATCATATCCTAAATCTATAATTTCTCTTTTCAATACAGCTTCCAAACCAAAGTGACATGGAGCAATTAGTTCTATTCTTTTCATGTTCATTCTCCTCTTGTTCTCTTCTTTATATTAAGTGGTGAGCAAGTTCCTGTCAATAAAAGTTTGCAAAGCAAAAGAGACCGCAAACGCGGTCCCTTATAGAATTAGTAGTTGTTTCTTGAGTTGTTTTGTGAGTTGTTGTTGTTTGAGTTATTTTGTGAGTTGTTGTTAGCATTTTTGCTTGCGTTGTTGTTTGAGTTGTTGTTAGCATTTTTGCTTGCGTTGTTTTGTGAATTGTTTTGTGAATAGTTTTTATTATTGTTTTTGTCCATTTTTATATCCTCCTAAGATTTATTTGGTACACTTTTATTGTGTCTCAAGTCTCTTTTTTTATACATTTAAAGATTTTTAAATTTTAGTCTTGCATTTTTTTTCCAATTATATTATACTGACCTTTGTAGAAAGCGATTTCTACAACCCCTTATTAATTATTTATACTCCCCTCAAAAAGACCGATGGCTCCCCCATTGGTCTTTTTACCGTTTAAAAACATTTTTTAATAGAATAAAGAGTTTGCTTGCAAACTCTCGCGCGGGGTGCGGTTGCGAGGCAACATCTTCATTGCACGCACCCCTGCGCATCCGTGCGGAGCTTTGTTTAATAAGAGATTGCAAAATTTCTTATTAGACAAAAAAGAACTTCGCAATAAAACTGCGAAGTTCTTGTCTTATTATACCTCAAATAATAAATCTCCATACGATGGCATTGGCCACATTTCCTTGTTAACAATCATTTCCAATTTGTCAACCGGAGTTCTTAAGTCATTCATAACCGGAACAACTTCTCGAAGGAAATATTCGGCTTTCTCTCGCCCATGTGGCATTTCAGCTGCACTATCCACTCTTTCAATTAATAACTTCAATGCATCTCTGATATCAGAAAGCAATTCTGAAGATTCTGCGAGCAATTCATTCTGAACATCTACACATACTGCCCCACATGCTTCTTTCACCTGATTGATGGAAGTTGCCAGCGACGTAATATACTTGATAACAGCAGGAATAATATGTTTACTTGCAATGTCTATCATAGCTCTTGCTTCTATATTAATTGCCTTTGCGTAAGTCTCATAATTAATCTCTGCTCGAGATTCTAACTCTGCTCTGGTAAATACACCAAATTTTTCAAATAAATTTACGGTCTTATCTGTAACCAAATGAGGAATGGCCTCAACCATAGTCTTGATATTTGGAAGTCCTCGTCTTGCCGCTTCTTCTACCCACTCCTGTGAATAACCATTTCCGCTAAATACAATTCTTTCATGCTCTGCAGCATATTTCTTAATCAAGTCATGAACAGCCAATTCAAAATTGTCCGCAGACTCCAATACGTCACAGGCTTCGCTAAACGCATCAGCAACTATGGTATTAAGAACTATAGTAGATGCAGCAACAGAGTCTCTAGAGCCAACCATACGGAACTCAAATTTGTTTCCTGTAAAAGCAAGCGGTGCTGTTCTGTTACGGTCTGTGGCATCTTTCGCAAAATCCGGAAGTGCACGCACACCCGTATCTAATTTCTCTCGCTTGATACTGCTAGTTGCAGAACCGGTGTTAATTAACTGTGTTAGCACGTCCTCTAACTGTGCACCAAGATATACAGAAATAATGGCCGGAGGCGCTTCGTTTGCTCCAAGTCTGTGATCATTTCCAACATCCGCAGCCGATTCACGAAGCAATTCCGCATGCTTGTCAACTGCCTTCAATACGCAAGTTAACACAAGTAAGAACTGAATGTTCTGGTGCGGTGTTTTCCCTGGATCTAAAAGGTTAATACCATCATCGGTTGTAAGGGACCAGTTATTGTGTTTACCTGAACCATTCACACCTGCAAACGGTTTCTCATGAAGCACGCACTGTAAGTTGTGACGATAAGCTACTTGTTTTAATGTCTCCATAATTAATTGATTATGGTCAACAGCCACGTTGCACTGTGCGTAAATCGGTGCAAGCTCATGCTGTGCCGGTGCCGCTTCATTGTGCTGTGTCTTTGCAGATACTCCCAATTTCCAGAGTTCTTCATTGACATCTTTCATAAAGAGCGCAATACGTTCACGAATCGCCCCAAAATAATGATCATCCAATTCCTGACCTTTTGGCGGCATTGCACCAAACAATGTACGGCCCGTGAATACAAGGTCTTTTCTCTTTAAATACTTATCTCTGTCTACCAAGAAATATTCTTGCTCTGCTCCCACTGAAGGTGTAACCTTCCGGGAACTGGTATTTCCAAATAGACGAATCAAGCGCATAGCCTGTTTATCTATTGCTTCCATGGAGCGAAGAAGTGGTGTCTTCTGGTCTAAGGCCTCTCCTGTATAGGAACAAAATGCAGTCGGAATATAGAGAATTGCGCCTGTACCTGTTGCATCCTTTTTAATAAAGGCTGGTGAAGTCGGGTCCCATGCAGTATAGCCTCTGGCTTCAAAGGTGGCGCGAAGCCCACCTGAAGGGAATGAGGAAGCATCTGACTCTCCTTTAATCAGGGCTTTTCCGGAAAATTCCATCAACACCTTTCCTTCCGCATTCGGAGTGGAAATAAAGGCATCGTGCTTTTCTGCTGTTGCACCTGTAAGTGGTTGGAACCAATGAGAGTAGTGAGTTGCACCCTTTTCAATTGCCCATTCTTTCATTTTCTGAGCAACTACATCAGCCGTAGAACGTTGAAGTTCTTTACCTTCCTGAATGGTACGCTTTAATTCCTTATATATATCTTCTGGCAAACGTTCCTGCATCACTGCATCATTGAACACATTTTCACCAAAGATTTCTGCCACGTTCATAAATTCGCTCATGATTTTATCCTTTCCGTAATATCTAAATATACTCTTATAAAATACTCCAATTCTGTCGAAAATGCAAGGTGTTTTCATTGGAAATAAAAAAGGTAGTGGAATAATATTCCACCACCCAATTCATTTAATCTACACTGATTATGCTTTGTTAACAGAACCGAATAATTCCATTTTTTCTTTTACAGTTGCTTTGATTGCTTCGAAACCTGGAGCTAATAATTTACGAGGGTCAAATCCTTTTCCTTGTAAATCTTTTCCAGCTTCAATGTATTCACGTGTTGCAGCTGCAAATGATAATTGACATTCTGTGTTAACGTTAATCTTAGCTACACCTAAGTCGATTGCTTTTTTAATCATATCTTCAGGAATACCTGTACCACCGTGAAGAACTAATGGCATATCTCCTGTTAATTGTTGGATTGCATCTAATGTTTCGAAGCTTAATCCTTCCCAGTTTGCAGGATATTTTCCGTGGATGTTACCGATACCAGCTGCTAACATATCAACACCTAAATCAGCAATTGCTTTACATTCGTTAGGGTCTGCACATTCGCCTCTACCAACTACACCATCTTCTTCTCCACCGATTGAACCAACTTCTGCTTCCAAAGACATACCTTTTTCTGCACAAATTGCAACTAATTCTTTTGTCTTAGCAACGTTTTCTTCAATTGGATAGTGTGAACCATCGAACATGATTGAAGAAAATCCTGCTTCGATACATTTCATACATCCTTCGTAGCTACCGTGGTCTAAGTGAATTGCTACAGGAACTGTAATGTTAAGTTCTTCTAACATTCCCTTTACCATACCTACAACTGTCTTGTAACCAGTCATATATTTTCCAGCACCTTCAGAAACACCAAGGATAACTGGTGAGTTGTTTTCTTGTGCTGTAAGTAAAATTGCTTTTGTCCATTCTAAGTTGTTGATATTGAATTGACCAACTGCATAATGACCTGCTTTTGCTTTTTGAAGCATTTCTTTTGCTGATACTAACATAATAATACCTCCATAGTATGTAAATAATTTCGTATGAAGAACGGCAGTTTCCGTCCCAAATGACCCGTAGGGGAATCGAACCCCTGATTCCAGCGTGAGAGGCTAGCGTCTTGACCGCTTGACCAACGGGCCCTACACTTGTACATTGTAGAACATTTTCACACAATATACAAGTACTTTTTTGTGTAACAAGAAATTTTGCAAGCAAACTCTTTATTCTTATTCTTCCTAAAACAAAGTTACATATGCCTGTATTGTAATGTAGAGAATCACAAGCGGCAAAACAAAGGCGAGATAGAATCTGTATACCTTTGAAGTCGGGAATTTCATACCCGTTCCTGTGTTTGCTTCTTTCACAAATTTATCCCATCCCCATCCATATCTGGTGGTACAGAACAGTAAATATACAACAGAACCTAACGGAAGGAGATTGTTGCTCACTGCAAAATCTTCTAAATCCATGATGCTCTTTCCGGCAATGTTGAAGCCGGACCAATCTGTCATACCTAAGATACATGGAAATGCCAAGACAATTAACAGTATTCCATTGATAACAGTAGCCTTTTTCTGAGACCACCCAAAAATTTCTCTGGTACAAGCGATGATATTCTGGAAAACAGCAATCACCGTTGACAAGGCAGCAAATGTCATAAATAGGAAAAACAGGCTTCCCCACAAGCGACTTCCAGCCATCTCGTTAAATACATTTGGCAACGTCACAAACACAAGTCCTGGACCTTCTCCCGGATTGATTCCAAATGCAAAACATGCTGGGAAGATAATGAGACCTGACATAATCGCAACCGCCGTATCAAGAGCCATAACACTAAAAGCCTCTCCTGTGAGAGAACGTTCCTTCCCGATGTAGCTTCCAAAGATAGAAAGGGAACCAATTCCTATACTAAGGGTAAAGAAAGCTTGTCCCATCGCAGCAAAAATCACTTCTCCAATTCCAGCTTCCTTGATTTTAGAAACATCCGGCTTTAAGTAAAACTCTAAACCTTCCATCGCATTATCAAGGGTAAGTGCGCGAACCACAAGAACCAACATAATTCCAAATAAACACAACATCATTGGCTTTGTAATCTTTTCAACACCTTTCTCCAAACCAAAGGAGCAGATAATCAATCCGACCACGGAAACAATCATCATCCAGATAATCATTTCATTGCGGTTCGTAGTTAACTCACCAAAGATTTCTCCGATTTTCGTTGCACTTGCACCCACAAAATCGCCTTTTACTATTTTATAGAAATATGCAAGCATCCACCCAGCCACTGTTGTATAGAACATCATTAGCAAATAATTTCCTGCAATTGCGAAATACTTATGCCAATGCCATTTCGTGCCTTCCGGCTCTAATGCCTCATAAGATTTACCAACACTTTTCTGGCTAGCACGCCCCATAGCGAACTCCATAACTACTACAGGCAGCCCCATTGCAATTAGGAAGAACAAATAAATTAATACAAAAATTCCTCCTCCATATTGTCCGGTAATATACGGGAATCTCCACACATTCCCAAGACCAATTGCACATCCTGCCGAAATCAGAATAAACCCTAATCTCGACGAAAATTTTTCTCTTTTTTCCATTTTTCTAGTCCTCTTTATCTCTCTCTTGCACCATAATCTGCAAAGCTTTTTTCTTATTTTGAATATGCACCTTATTGTGCTGGCCTCCAAACTCTCCGTCTAAAGTCCACGGGATTTCTTCCTCTGATTCCAGAAGAAGATTGCCACTCTTAAAGGTATACATATGTTTTGTATCAAAACTTTCTACTAATAAGGAAGTTATTATTTCATTCAGTTCCACCAAATTTTTTGGCTTTCTAATTAAAGTGACTTCAAATTCTCCGTCATCAAATTTCACTTCTTTTCCTGTAATATTGCGGAAACCGGCTACGGATTTGGAATTTGTTACCATTCCTATCATAAAATCGTCTTCAATCACTGTGTCTCCATTTGTCACCTTGATTCGATAAGAAGGAATACTCGCCAATCGTTTCACACCTTCTAAAACATAGGCAGCGTGTCCCAATGCACTTTTTAACTTTTGATCCGTCTGGTAAGGAACATCTGTAAAAAGCCCAAATGCCGCAACATAAACAAAAATGTCTTTATTAAATTTCCCTATATCACAAGCAAACGCTTCGCCGTTTACAGTGGCATCTGCAGCTTCCATAATATCACGTGAAATGTGCAGGCTGCTTGCGAAGTCATTGGTTGTACCAGTTGGAATATAACCGATTGGAATCCTGCGTTTCTTTTCGCGCTTCATCATCCCTGTAACCACTTCGTCCAAGGTGCCATCACCACCACTGCATACCACCAGGTCGAAATCGTCATCCATATGAACAATCTTGTGGTAGGCATCTTTATAACTTTGCGTCGGGTATACATTGAGCTCATATCCGGCTTTTACAAATAAATCTAAAACATCGGATAATTTCGTTTTCAAAAGACCTTTTCCTGCATTCGGATTATAGACAAATAACATTTTCCTCATGTTGATTCCTCCTTTCAAAAAATCCTCTTATTGAATAATAAACGAAAAGAGCATATCTTGCAATATGCTCTTTTACTTCTAGTCTATATTATTGTGCCATTAAGTATGATTCAATCTCGTTTGCTGCCGCAACTTCGTCTGTTCCATCTGTTACAACAACCACTTCATCGCCATTACCAACACTCAACGACATCATGCCCATAATACTTTTCGCATTGATACATTTTGTTCCAACCTCGATATGTACCTGGCTTGAAAATTGGCTGGCCTTTTGTACTAACATTGCTATCGGACGTGCTTCCAAACCTGATTCACGTTTCACTGTTACCGTTTTCTTTACCATTTGACTTCCTCCTTGCTCATTACTTATTTCTTATATCTTCTGCTATTTCACTAAGTTTTCTCAAACGATGATTGACTCCTGATTTTCCAAGTGGTTCTGCAAGCAAATCTCCCAGCTCCTTCAAGGTGGCTTCCGGATACGCCAATCTTAATTCTGCAATTTCCTGCAATCCTTCCGGCAGTTTGTCAAGTCCCATCTGTTCCTGAATGAATCGAATGTCATCCGCCTGCTTTGTGGCTGCCGAAACTGTTTTATTAATATTTGCGGTTTCACAGTTTACTTTCCTGTTTACCGAATTTCTCATCTCTTTTAAGATTCGTACATTTTCCATCTCCATCAAAGCAATTGGTGCTTCCATGATATTGAGTAAATCCACAATCTGGGATCCCTCCTTGAGATAAACCACATACGACCTCTTTCGCAAAATCACTTTTGCATCCAGTCCAAAACTGTTAATCAGCTTCTGTATCTGTTCTGCCTTCGCCTGAGATGCACACACCATCTCAATATGGTATGATTTCTCCGGATGGCTCATGGAGCCTGATGCCAAAAATGCACCCCGAAGGAATGCTCGCTTACAGCAGCTCTTATGAACAATGACATTTCGACTGGTGGACAATTCCTCAGAAATCTCACCATTCGCATCCACTAACTTCATCGCCTGTAACAGTTTCATCGCATCTTCATGTTGCTTAATAATGACTGTGTAAGTAATATTTCCCTTGCTTTTATTCATACTAACAAGAGACTCAGCCTCTATATTAAATGTTTTTTCCAATAATGTAAAGCATTTTCTTGCTACGGAAATATTTTCCGTGCGAACTTTTACCACATAGCGATCTCGGCTGTCAATGGTAACCTTGCCACACATGCTAATAATAGCGGTAATTTCTGCTATCTGGCAATGTTTCGATGTGTTCCAATGTCTTGCCAATTCTTCCTTTACTTTTCCGGAAAAGGTTAATTCCTGCTTCATATCCTAAAACTCTCCCAAAGTCTTCACTTCCGGCTCCAGCTTTACACCAAACTCCTGCATCACCTTATCTGATACCTGTAGCATCAGTTCTCGAATATCTGCTGCTGTCGCCTGGTCCTTGTTAATTACAAACCCACAATGCTTGTCAGACACTGCAGCGCCTCCTACCTGGAAACCACGAAGCCCCGCATCCTGAATCAATTTTCCCGCAAAATACCCTTCTGGTCTTTTAAAGGTACTGCCTGCACTCGGGTATTCCAACGGTTGCTTTGTTACACGCTGTACCTTCAACTCATCCATTCTTGCACGAATGGCTTCTTTGTCTCCTTTTTGTAACAGATACTCCGCCTCAAGTACCACATAACCCTTCTTGGAAATCACGCTGGTACGATATCCAAGTTCTAAATCTTCCTTATTAATAGTGCTAATATAACCGTCCTGTGTCAGCACGGTAGCATTCACAATAATATCCTTCATTTCTCCGCCGTAAGCTCCCGCATTCATAACAACAGCTCCACCTACCGTTCCCGGAATCCCGGCTGCGAATTCAAATCCCGTAAGTTCTGCTTCCAGCGCAGCAGTTCCCACACGTGACAACAGTGCGCCCGCCTGGGCTTTCACCTTGTCTCCTTCTACCCGAATGCCATTCATTGCTTTATATATTTGAATAATCACACCACGATAACCTTTATCCCCTACCAAAAGGTTACTACCGTTTCCCAAAATATAATATGGCATTTGTGCTTCTTTACATAAAGCAACGATATTTTTCACTTCTTCCGCGTTCTGTGGCATCACGAAATAATCTGCATTACCTCCCACGCGAAATGTGGTATGCTTTTTCATAGATTCATCTACCAGCACACGTTCTTTATCTATACAATTCACTAATTGATTATAAAAATCCAGATTCATATATACACTCCAAATCTAATATCTTCCTATTTAATAGAGTTCTAAAATTCATCATACAACAAAGTTTGGTTAAATTCAACGGGCTCTTGCAAATTTACATAAAATGGGTTATAGTATTCTGGTATATGTGTATACAAATATTTTATTTTAAAAAAGGAGTGATGTATCAGTGGACCCTAGTGCCGCCATACAGATTGTAGTATTATTGATACTACTGGGATTATCTGCATTTTTCTCATCTGCAGAAACAGCTTTGACAACCGTAAACAGAATTCGAATGCGTTCTTTAGCAGA
>JAZRPT010000142.1:0-2409 GCA_045649385.1 Faecalimonas sp.
CCACTTTTTAGATACTGTCTGGAACACGACATTCCTATGGCAGACTGCCGAAAGATGTGTGGTATCTCCCCAAACACTTGGACTAAAATCAATAAGAACGAAGAAGTCTCTCTCAGTATTTTGACAAAGATTTGTGCTGCACTCGGCATCTCTTATGGGGATATCATTGAGTATATTCCCGATGCACCCATTAACCAGCAACTGGAACAAAACTAATTTTTACAAAGAGTTATTAAGGAGGTGTCCCATTTGGACGGTATTGAAAAAGGTGGTTTTCTGAAACTGTTTAATCGCGGTGGTTATGTTTTGGATTTTAGTACAAATGATTTTGATTCCTTTACAATGGAGAGTATCGGCGTCCCGCTTTGCCAAAAGTACCAGATGTCAAAGGGCAAATCTTTAGTAGCATATTGTAGTGAGGCATCGGATGAAGATGTATTCAAACTGCTTTCCGATTTGCTAAAGCATTATGAGATAAACTGCATTGACAATTACGGTGAGGAAAAGAACCGTTCTCTATACGAAAAGTGCAAAGCAATTATTGAACGAGATTCTGGAACGGTTGCCATTGAAACACCGGCAATTACCTGTGTGAACAGAGATTATATCAGGGATATTTCTACACGAGCAATTCGAGATGTTGAAAATGGTGAGTATGATAGTGCAATCACAAAATCCAGAACCTTGTTAGAGGAAGTGTTCTGCTTTGTTATTGAGAAGAAGCATGAAGAACCTTCTCAAAAAGGTGATATCAAAAAATTGTACAAGCAGGTCAAGGAACTTTATAATATGCACACCGATGCAGGAATGGACAAGCGTATCAATGAATTGCTTTCAGGTTTGGAGAAAATTATTGATGCAATTTCTGAAATGCGAAACAAGAATAGTGATGCCCATGGTGTCGGACAGAAAAGAATAAACATTTCCGAACACCATGCCAGACTGTTTGTAAACTCTGCAATGACCATGGCAGATTTCATTCTCTCTGTTGGTGGTAAAGATTAGGGTATCGGTTAAGAGGGGTGAAAGGAGAAAACATGGGTAGGAATTATATCACTAAACAACTCAGTACCTATGTGAAAGAGTATGTAGATTTTATGGGGATTGAGCAGTTCCCTAAATATGCTTTGCAAACCCAGGAAGCATCAAAATCTACCGCCGACTCTCAAGGATTTGAAGTTGCTGCCGCGACATTTTATCAACCTTTAAATGGTCAGCATACTTTGCTTGTCAGTACCAACCTGTGCTTGTCAAAGTATTTGATGTTCCATGAATTTACACACATGCTTGACTCAGAGTTATACGTGAATGGGGATAAGATGCGATATGCTGGACTATCTGGTTACACGGAGTATCATGCATCTCAGGTTGAACTGGCAAAATTGTTGAGAGCAAAAACAATTGATGCTGTTCCATCATTCTCGATGGATACAATGATATCAACATTCGCAGGAGAAAAGTCTGTATCTCAATATGTTCAAGAGAAGTACCAACATGCTATTGACCTGTTCAACAGAAGCGATTTCCCTGCCAATGTGAACACTCTTAAATCAGCATTTGGGGTGCTATATAATTATTGGGGTCTCCGTTCTATCTGTGAAATGTATGCCACTGATTTTACAGAAACGATAGACAATGGAGCATTTCTGAAATATATTCCTACTTTGAATTTTACACTTATCAACAACCTGATGCACGGTTGGTTAGATAAAGCAAAAATTGATTTAAGTATTCCCTTATATACGAATACAATCTTTCCAATTATCCAGGACTATAAGTTGATATAGATAATATAATCATTGATAAATAGAGAAATTAGAATATACCGCATGTCGGTTATGTTCAGAAAGAGCAAATATTATGGAATTTAACGAAAAATTACAGGAACTCCGAAAGCAGAAAGGACTTACTCAAGAAGAACTTGCAGAGGTTCTTTTTGTTTCAAGAACTGCTATTTCTAAATGGGAATCAGGCAGAGGATATCCAAATATAGATTCTTTGAAAGCAATCTCAAAGTTTTTTGGGGTAACAATTGATGAACTGCTGTCAGGCGATGAATTGCTGACCATAGCAGAAGAAGATACCAAACAAAAGGAAAACTATTTTCGTGACTTGGTATTTGGATTGCTCGATTGTAGTATTGCAATGTTTTTCTTTCTTCCGTTCTTTGGGCAGAAAGCAGAGGCGATTATACAGGAGGTGTCTCTTTTATCACTTACCGAAATTGCACCATATTTGAGGACGGCATATTTTGTTGTTGTGATTGGAATTATACTCTTTGGAATTTTAACCCTTGCTCTGCAAAATTGCTATCAAGCATTTTGGGTGAAGAATAAAAGTAAAATATCGTTAGCATTAAATGCAGTTGGAGCACTCCTTTTTATCATTAGTTCGCAACCGTATGCAGCA
>JAZRPT010000143.1:0-7353 GCA_045649385.1 Faecalimonas sp.
TGCAATTTGTTCTGCCAGCAATTTTTTGAATCCTGAAATGATAGTTATACATGCGCCTACGTGTGATTTTCAAGAGATGCTATTCAATACAGCAAAAGATTTTATTGCTAAAAACACATATGACAAGTCAGTCAAAATAAAATTTTCTAAGTTGGGCAAAGAGGCAAGAGCAATAGGCGGTGCATTAATTGCAATTGAAAAAGCAATTTATACAATGTAGGTAAAAAGCATATGTGCAAAATGAAGGGAAGTGTGAAAAACACTTCTCTTTTTTACTGTTTATTTCCAAATTGGTATGGCGGCATCAGTATGTGGGAATATACTTAGAGGAAATGGATTATTAGAAGTTGCATATTGCATTGTGGTGCCACAGGGGATAGAATGCAGATGAGGACAAAAAGATTGAGCGATTGGAAATTTGATGAAAATGGCAGAGACAATATATAAAAAAATTGTCTCTGCCATTTCTTATGTCCTAAATATTCACAATATAACATTCCCCAGGAATAAACATATGAAAATTTTGACTTGAATTTATGGTATACAATGTATCAACAAAATGCGCCGGATTTACGCAGTTCACCGAATACAAGTCATAGTGCATCGGCACTATCATACCTGCGTTTGCTTTCTGTGCAAGAACAACCGCTTCTTCTGCAGTCATATTTCCAATAATGTCATCTTCATAGCGTTTGAAATAACTACGACCGTTTATCGGTACCATAAGCACATCTATATTCATTAGACGTTCTACAAGTCCATCGTAGATACAACAATCACCAGCATGGTAGATGGAGGTATTCCCCACTATAATCTTGTAACCAAGTTCCATATAGTTGCCATTTTCATCTGTGTGTAATTCTTCATGTGCAGATGGGATAGGAGTAATATTACAACCGTCAAGCGCAAGTGTCTTATCTGCAATTGCACCAATGATTCGCTTCGAACTAATGCCGTAAGAAAGTAGTGTTTCCTTCATTGGCTCAGGAGCAATAAATATAGCTTTTGAATTACACTTCGCAAGTACGCTAAGGGTATCCGGATCCGCATGGTCAAAGTGTGCATGCGTACAGAGTACGTAGTCAACAAAATCTAATTCCGAAGCATCAATTGGAGCAGGGTAGTTACGAACCCATTTTACTGTTTCGGTACAACAGTGTCTATCTACATAATCAGATAGATACGGGTCTACCAATATATATACGTCATGATGCTTGATTAAAAATCCTTCTTGTCCAAGATAAAATAGAGCAACTTGATTATCGGCAAGAACTGTATCTAAAATGTTCATCTTATCCATAAAAACTCCTTCTGTGTAAAAAAATAATTTGTTCTATTGCCAATTATATCACTCTGTGATAAAATTAGCAAGTGAAGAAGTGATGAATTGAAAATCAGATAATTTCAAGGAGGATACCATATGAAAGCAGTAGTTATCAAAGAGCCTGGAAAAGTTTCCTTAGAGCAAGTAAATATACCGAATCCACCAGCTGGTTTTGTGCGTGTGAAGGTAAAGGCTGCAGCAATCTGCGCGACGGACTTGGAAGTTTTAGACGGAAATATCCCAGCAAACTATCCGTTGACACCGGGACACGAATGGAGCGGAATTGTAGATGCGGTCGGAAGTGAAGAGGATGCATATTGGATTGGGAAACGAGTAATCGGAAGTAACGATGTTGTGTGTTTAAAATGTGAAGCTTGCAGAAGCGGAGATTGGAGATATTGCAAGGATTTTGAAGAGATTGGATTTAAGAGAAATGGAGCGTATGCAGAATATGTAATTGTTCCGGCATATGGTCTATGCGAGTTACCAGAAAAGGTATCTTTTGTACATGGTTCATTATGCGAACCACTAGGTGTGGCTCTTGGCACTTTGGAAAAGGCAGGGGCTAAATTTGGTGATACTTGTCTCATTATGGGAGCAGGTTCTATCGGACTTTGTATCTTAGCAGCAGCAAAAGCAATGGGAATGAAGAAAATTGTAGTTTGTGCAACTACAGAAAAGCGTTTAAAAATAGCAAAGAAAATGGGAGCATCATACACCATCGCTACAAAAGAGCAAAATTTAATGGAAGAGATGAAAAAGATTCATCCGGGCGGAACGGATGTTGTCATTGATGCGACAGGTATTGAAGAATGTATCCAACAAAGTCTGAAACTTGCAAGAAAAGGTGGAACAGTGGCGTTGGCGGGATACGGACGTGGAAAAATCATGAACATCCGTATTGATGATATCCATGTAAACAATTTACGTGTAGTTGGTGCAGGTAACAACTGGAACCAGCACAAGAAAGCTGTGACACTAATGGCAGATGGCTTGGTGGACATTGAACATTTTGCAACAGACCTCATTCAAATCGAGGAATATGAAAAGGGATTGGAATTAGCCAGAAGACGTCCGGAAGGATTTTTGAAAGCGGTTTTCTGTTATGAATAAGATGAAAAATATACTAGGCATTGATTTGGGTACATCTTCTGTGAAGATACTTCAGAGGTACGAGGATGGTACTGTGGTAAAGACAAAATCCGCTTATGATGAAATTAGCCCAAAGGGTTGGTGGAAAGCAATACAGAAGGCTCTTTCTCAATTAGAGTTGACAAATGTGTCAGCTATCGGCTTATCTTCGCAAGTAGGAACATACATAGTAGATGGGAGAGAAGTAATCAGTTGGAACGAGAGGATCGGCGCAGAGGAACTAAAAGATATAAAAGAAAAGTTCAGTGCAAAGGATTTTTTGGATGAAATCTCCATGCCGCATCCCAATATTGTGTCCTATCCGATTCCAAGGCTTCTGTATATTAAGAACAACTATCCAGAGGTACAGAAGATTTGTCAACCAAAGGATTTTATCTGTGAAATGTTGACAGGGAATTGGGTGACAGATCCTTATTCGTGGAGAGGACTTGTTAATCTGAGTATCAAACAATATAGTCGCAAGTTCTTAGATGTTATTGGTATTTGCGAAGGGCAATTACCAACAATTATTGACTTTACAGAGAAAGCAGGCTATACGAAAAGCATTCAATTAGAAGAAACGGTTTTGCCAGAGGGGATTCCTGTTTATGTTGGATTGAACGATTATTATGCTTCTCTATTGGGTATGGGAATACAAAATGTGGGTGATATGTTTGATATCTCGGGAACTAGCGAACATTTAGGCGTTATTGAAGAAGTGGTGGATTTAGATACCCAAATGGTAAGTGGACCTTATCTAAAGCATAACGTACACTATGGCGTAACAGCATCAAGTGGGGCATCTTTAGATTTTGGATTGCAGATTCATAAGGACGGACTTGTTGAACTTGAAGAAGTGAGTAAGCATCAGCCACCGATTTTCCTTCCATATTTGAATGGAGAACGTGCACCCATTTGGGATGCAGATGCAAGAGGTATGTTTTTTGGAATCTCATCCGGCTGTAAGAAGGAAGAACTGTTTTATGCAGTGTTGGAGGGTGTTGTATTCAGTCTGTATCACATATACGAAAGTATGGGAAAACCAAAGCTTTCAATGATGAAGATTGCCGGAGGGGCAGCGGTAAACCCAGTGCTCAATCAATTAAAGGCAGAGATGTTCCGAATTCCTGTTGCAGTATTGGAGGAAAACGATACCTCTGCTTTAGGAGCAATTATGGTTGCGACATTAGGAGCAGGCTGGTATGAAAGCATAGAAGATGCCATTCAGAAAATCTGTCATATAAAAGAACAGATTGAACCGGTCGGAAAGTATAACGCATGGTTAGAAGAACGTTATTCTATCTACAAAGAGTTATATCCGGCTGTAAAAGAACAATATAAAGAATTAAGGAGGATATCACAATGAAATGTGTAATGATGGGTGCAGGTAAAATTGCCAGAGGATTTATAGGACATTTATTATATCTTAACGAGATTCCGTTTACTTTTGTGGAAAAGTTCGACGGGCTTGTGGATTTGATTAATGAACGTGGTCAATATACCGTTAATATTCTCGGCAATAGCGACAAGAACTGTGTTGTAAAAGAAGTAAAGGCTATTCGCTTTTCTGATGTAGAAAAAGTGGCGGAAGCCATTGCAGATGCAGATGCAGTGTTTACTTCTGTGGGTGGAAAGAATTTAGGAGACTTGGTTCCGCTTCTCACAAAAGGAATCGAAAAGAAAGCAGAAAAAGGTGGCAATTTAAATATTGTTACTTGTGAAAACTGGAAACTTCCAGCCACCATTCTGAGAAATGGTATTGAGGAATCTATTTGTGAGAGTGCAAAAGAATATTTTAATGCCAACGTTGGCATCACTGAGGCTGTTATTATGCGTTCTGCAATTGAATCTGATGCAGAATTATTGAAAATGGACCCATTGGTTGTTAACGTACAGGATTTCTGGGAACTTCCGGTAGATGCATCACGTATTGTGGGTGAATTTCCACCGATTAAGGAATTAAAACTAATTCATGAATTCACAGGATTTTTGGAAAGAAAATTCTATACATATAATGCAGCAAATGGTACGACTTCATATGTAGGAGCACTACTTGGCTTTGAAAAGATTGCTGACGCTGCTCATGATGAAAGAATCTTAAAAGTTTTAGAAGGAGTATACCAGGAAACTGCACAGGCTTTATCTAAGAAGCACAATTTCCCATTAGATGAGCAGTTGGCATTTACTCTGACCTCAAAGAGAAAACTGCAGGATTATACGATTGTAGACTTTATTGAGAGAAATGCGAGAGATCCAATCCGCAAACTTGGACCGGATGACCGTCTTGTTGGCTCGGCGCGTTTGGTATTGGAATATGGTATTAAGCCGGAGAATCTTTGTATTGCCATTGCATCAGCAATTCACTATGTAAGCGAAGGCGATGAGTTTGCCAGAGAGTTGGTTCGCATGAGAACGGAAGAGGGGATTGATGCAGTCATTGAAAAGGTATGTAAGCTTGACCCGAATGGAGAGCTTGGTATGTTAATCAAAGATAAAATAGCATTATTGAAAGAATGGGGATGGATTCATGAGTAAAGTTGTAGTCATTGGTGCAGGAAAGACAGGTCGTGGATTTATTGCAAGATTATTGCAGGAAGAACAGCAGGAAGTGATTTTCATTGATAAGAATGCAGAATTGGTTGATAAATTAAATGCAGACAAGTCATTTAAAATCAGTTTTTTCGGGAATGTGAGAGAACCTTATGTTGTGAATAACTTCAAGGCATATACATGGGAAAATGCGTCTCTGGAAGATGCAGAGTTGCTTCTTGTATCAGTTGGTGGACAGAACCTGCGAGATGTAGGAGAGAGTCTTGCGAAGGTTTTAGAAGAAGATAAGCACTATTACATTATCACAGGTGAGAATGCGTCTCATCCGTCAAAAACACTTCGTGAAGCAATTGGAAAAGACAATATTTCTGTAAGTGAGGCAACGGTATTTTGTACCACGATTGAGGATGGCGGCTTGGATATAAATTCAGAAAACTATCCGTATTTACAATGCGATGCGGATTTGCTGGAAGGATACATGCCGGCTGCAAAGACAATTAAGCCAATCGGGGAATTTTCTAACTTCCTTACCAGAAAACTTTTCACATACAACGCAGCAAGCTGTGTAATTGCTTATCTTGGATGGAAAATGGGATATAGTAATTATGCAGATGCAGCAAATGATGAAAAGATTTTGGATATGCTAGACGCGAATTATGCGGTAACCAACAAAGTACTTTGTGCAGAGTTTGGATATGAAAAAGCAGATCAGGAAGAATTTGCAGCACTCTCAAAAGCGAAATTCTGTGACCGCACCATTATTGATACAGTTGCAAGGAATGCCAGAGACCCACAGAGAAAACTGGGCGCAAACGAAAGAATTATTGGTCCAATCAAACTGCTGCATAAGTATGGTGAAGATGCTTCTGTTTTGGAACAGACGGCAGCGGCAGCAATTTTGTATGACAATGATGGGGAAGATGCTTGGCGGGCAATCAAAGCAGAAAAAACAAATGCTCAGATTCTAACAGATATCTGTGGATTAGAAGAAAATAGTTTGATTTTTAAAAACATTATGAATTACATTGAGTCGGAGTAATCCGGCTCTTTTGTATTAGATTACAAAACTTCAATTTTCAAACTTGACAATTAAAATTCATTATGACAGTATACAATGATTTTCTTAGAACAAAAAAAGAAACGAGTAGCCCGCTTTAGCACAAGTACTTACGGTCGTAAAACCCATTTCTCGTGATTATAATACAAAATGGTTTGGCATTTGTCAATAATAAAATTTTTAAGGTGTTACTTACTTGTAATATTCTTCAAAAAATTATATAATGCTAAAGGAATTTGTAAATAGGAGGCGTTCATGATAAAGTGGCTTATTCTAATCGGTGTAATCATTTTTATATGCATTGTTGAATGGATACGGGAAATCGTAACCTTTAAGGTCACATATTATGATATTAAATCAGATAAGTTGAACGGATTAAATCATGAGCGTAAGATTGTTTTTCTAAGTGATTTACACAATGAGCGATACGGAAAAAACAATGAGAAATTATTTGACGCAGTGAAGGGACAGAATCCGGATTTAATCCTAATTGGCGGGGACATGCTGGTTGGAAAAGCAGATGCCTCATCAAAAATTGCTGAATCGTTTGTTGCAAGGCTTACAGAAATTTGTCCTGTATATTATGCGAATGGAAATCATGAACAACGCATGAAGGTTTATCCGGAAACTTTTGGAACCACGTTTCGAGAGTATAAAGATAGACTTGAAAAAAGCGGTGTAACATTTATTGAGAATGAGAATGTTGATTTCAATTGGGATAGCTGTCAGATGAAAATTTACGGTTTAGAAATTCCAGTTACTTATTATAAAAAATTTTCAAAACAAACCTTACCGGATGATGTTGTGAGAGAACAGATTGGTGAACCGGAAGCAGATTGCTACAACATTCTACTTGCACATAATCCAACCTATACCAATACTTACTTGGAATGGGGCGCAGATTTGGTTCTGTCCGGACATTTTCACGGCGGAGTTGTTCGTATTCCGAAACTTGGAGGAATTATTACACCGCAATGGCATATGTTTCCAAAGTATTCCGGCGAATTGACAGAAAAAAACGGAAAATATGTTGTCGTAAGCAAAGGCTTAGGCACACATACGTTAAAAATACGATTTTTAAATCCGGCAGAGGTAATTGTTTTGCATCTGAGCGGAGAATAGATGGAGGTACACATGGGAATCCCTGTGAAGTTGGAAGCATTTGAAGGTCCTTTGGACTTATTGCTTCATTTGATTGAGAAAAACAAAGTAGATATTTACGATATTCCGATTGTAGAGATTACCAATCAGTATATGGAATATATCCGTGCCATGCAGGAAAAAGATTTGA
>JAZRPT010000144.1:0-3737 GCA_045649385.1 Faecalimonas sp.
AGTCTGATATCCTACTGGATTAACCATGTTTCCTGCTACTTCAACTTCTTTTCCAAAATGTTGTACAATCCAGTTGGCCATTTGATTTCCTGTGAGCCCTGCAAATGCCCATGCTGACAATGTAATACCGTGAAGTGCACTGATGCTTCCCATTCCATATTGGTCAGAAAGTAATGTTGGAACATTAGAGAAACCTCCACCGTATCCGGCATTCACAACCATAATTAACGCAAGTACAAGAATTGTTAATCCGATGTTTCCTGCACCATTCTTAATACCACTTGTTAAAATTACAAGGCCTGTAACCACAATAGAACCAATGAAAATAATTTTATACATTGTGTTTCTATCTTTCATCTTATCTGCTGCTGCAGAAAGCCCAAGACGTCCTGCTGCATTGAAAATAGCGGAAACTGTGGACACGATACCTACTGCTCCTGCTAAACCAATACATTTTACAATCATTTTTTCCTGTGAAATCAATGCGAGACCACAAGTAATGTTAATGTAAAACATTAACCAAATACCAACATAATTCATAATTGGTCTTGTCTTAATTACACTCATGATACTTTGGCCTTTTTCTTTTGCCTGTGGTTCGTGCCAATCATCCGGTTTCTTTAATAATAAATGACCTACAAACATCATTACAAAATATACACATGCAAGGATGAGGAACATTTTGTAGATTCCACCTTCTCCTAAGCCTGCAAGCATTTTTTCCATAATTGGACTTGCGATAGCTTTCGCTGCACCAAATCCAGCTACTGCAAGACCTGTAGCAAGACCTTTTTGTTCACTAAACCACAACATTAAGGTTTTAACTGGCGAAAGATATCCTGTACCAAGACCGATACCCATAATCAAACCATAACATACATAAATACCGATTAACGCAAGTACGCTACCTTTATGTAATCCGCCATACCAAATGAATGCACCTGTACCAGCCATACCAGCTGCAAAACAAATTGCTGCAATCAGAGACGATTTGTGAATATCCTTTTCCACTACATTTCCTAAAAATGCTGCTGACATTCCTAAAAAGAAAATAGCAAAACTAAATGCCCACTCAGTAGCTCCTTTTGAAAATCCAATATAATCTGCAATTTCTTGACAAAAGATTGACCAACAATAAACAGTACCTATGCTACAGTGAAGTAACAATGCAGGAATCGCTGCACGAATCCATTTATTATTGCGCCAACCACATTTTTTCTCGTTATTACTCATAACTCTCATGTCCTTTCCAAATTTAATCAATAGTTTAACCTTACACATTTTAGCACAAAAGAATTGGAAATACAATATAAAAAACCCTGCGATAATCTCGCAGGGTTCTCACTATTAATACCATATTAAAATGCTTTATCAGGATTAACTTCGTATTTATCTGTAAGAATTCTTACAAAATCAATCAATGCAAGGATTGCTCCAATACCGAAGCAGAATGAAAGAACAATCTTTACAATACCTTTTTTAGTTTCTCCGAGCATAAAGTTGTGAATACCGATTCCACCTAAGAAGAAACAAATAAGTGCAAGCACAATTTTATCATATCCGCCATAATTTGCTGCTTTTTTCACTGCTACTCCACAGTTTAAGCAAACTTCTGCATTCGGAGCGATATCTTTCCCACAATTAGCACAGTAAGCGTTACCTTCTCCCACTTTTACTCCACATTTGATACAGATTGCTTGATTATCATTCATCTGTTCACCACAATTTTTACAATACATAATTCCGTCCCCCTGTATATGTTTTGTTTTTAATTATGCTGAAATTGTATCATGTTACTCGACATAAATCAACAAAATTTTGCTAGCCAGTTGATACCAAATCCCACTGCAATACCACAAAGAATGATATAATGAGGAAGTTTGTTTTTTAATCCACGAAAATCCATTAAATAATACACATATAGTATTGGCATACTCCAAAACATTGGGTGGGAAGAAAATGCACCTGCAAAATCAAACTTTATCGCACAGAATACTGCTTGCGACATCCCGCATCCTGGACATGGTATCTTTAAAAAATGTTCAAAAAGACAAGGTATATGCAATGACCAAAATATAATCAAGATACAAACGTACACTACCGTTAGAATTAATTTGTTTTTAAGTTCTTTGATTCTTGTCATCTTCCGCCTCCATTACTCGTATAAATATTAACACGCCCTCTGAATGTCTTCAATAATTTTCGACAACCGTTAACAATATTTGACAAATCATAAAATGTATTACATAATGTAATTAACAAAAAAAGAAGGAGGTTTCTTTATGGAAAATCAAACAACCAATGCAGGCTTCGTTCCTGTAAAAAAACTGAAAACAAACAGAGGCTTATTAAAGTTTATTTTGTTATCAATTATAACATTTGGAATTTACCCACTTGTTATCATGTCAGCTGTGTCAACAGATATTAATATCATTGCTACACGATACGATGGCAAAAAAACAATGCATTTCTGCCTTATAGTGTTTATTTTCTCTTGGCTTACATTTGGAATCGCTCCACTTGTATGGTACCACAGAATTTCAGCTCGTATCGGAAAAGAATTAGCTCGCCGTGGTATCGCGTATTCATTTGGTGCAGGTTCTTTCTGGGGATGGGATATTTTAGGTTCTCTTATTGTTATTGGACCATTTATCTATATCCACAAATTATTCCGCGCAATGAACCTTCTTTCTGCGGACTATAACACAAAAGGTTAGTTTGAAAAGAGTAGAGAAATACTAGAGACGAGTAATTCTCTACTCTTTTCTTTTCTAAAAAAACAAGGGGCAATATGTATGATGAAAAACATTTCACAATCTGCGTTTAAGGTTATCAAAAGAATGCAGCAAAACGAACTTACAGAAAGTTTCATTTATGAAGAAATCGCAAAATTTGCAAAAGGTGCAGAAAATAAAGATGTACTCCTACGTCTTGCCAAAGAAGAACGTGCACATTATGAAATTTGGAAAAATTATACTGGATTAGATATGAAACCGGAAAAACTTAAGATTTTAAAGTACAAACTTATAGCCATAATCTTCGGTTTTACATTTGCAGTGAAATTAATGGAAAATGGAGAAGATGCAGCACAAGTAGAATATGGGCTTGTTGCGGAGGAAGTCGAGGAAAGCATTTTAATCAGGCAACAGGAGGAAGAACACGAAGCTGCACTTTTAGAAATGTTGGACGAAGAAAGACTGCAATATGTGGGGAGTATGGTTCTGGGACTAAACGATGCATTGGTGGAGCTTACCGGATCACTTGCCGGTTTCACGTTTGCCCTTCAGAATACTCGGCTCATTGCCCTATCCGGATTAATCATTGGAATATCCGCAACATTTTCAATGGCTTCTAGCGAATTTCTCGCCGCCAAAAGTGAAGGACGAAATGATGCTCTTAAATCTTGTACCTACACAGGAATTGCTTACTTAATAACGGTTATCTTACTAATCGCACCATATATGATTTTTGGTAGTGCAAGTTATATACCAGCTCTGATTTGTATGATTGTTATTGTAATTTTGATAATTGCAGGATTTACATATTACACGTCAGTCGCACAAGGCCAACCGTTTAAATCGAGGTTCTTGGAAATGACATGCATCAGTGTCGGTGTGGCTGTGATTTCTTTCGTGGTTGGTATTCTCGCAAAACGTTTCTTGGGAATTGATGTATAGACAATAAAAAAGACTTGGATAACCAAGTCTTTTTTTAATGAAGCATCGGGGATTCGAACC
>JAZRPT010000145.1:0-2081 GCA_045649385.1 Faecalimonas sp.
GTTATTATGGCAAGAAGTGAAGCACAAAAGAAAGCTGACAAGAAGTATCACGAAACACATTTGAAGTCCTTTACAGTAAACGTCAAAATTTCCGATTACGATATGATTACTCGTTACTGCGAGGCAAACTCTATGAGCAAATCTAAGTTGTTATTAGAGTCTACCAGATATATTATAGACAATGAGATTGACTTATCTCCTAATAAGAAGTGATTTCCTGCCCTGCGGTTGTAAAGACCGAGGGCAGTTTGTTTTATTCGGCTAAATTGATTTTTGCCTGTGAGAATATCTTGCTGGGATTAACATATCTTGCCTGTAACATAGCTGCAATAGTTGTATACAAAATTTCCCACTCGTCATCGTGTAAAAACGCCAACATAGGCAATGACGATCTTCCATCTTTTGTCTTACGTGCTTTCAAATTGATATTGTGCTTATAAAGTAACTCATTATAAATTTCCGACCATGCTGTTGCAAACTCCCATTTAAGCTCTGCTGCCATTAGGCGGACAACCTTGTTTGCGCTGGCTCGATTACTCCATTCAAGGATATTGCCTGAGAGTATATCATTGTCCTTTGCAAGTACCTCGTTCTTCTCCGTAAGCTCTGCATTCTTTTCTTCAACAGCCTTGATATGTCTGTCTTTATAGGCGTTCAGCTTCATTGTAGCCTCGGCAAACTTCATCATATCTCCACTTGAAAATGTTCTCGCAACTTCCATAAGAAGTTCCTGCTCATTATCTATTTCTGCGGTAAGCACCTGCGGATTTTCCGACTGTACATGATCTGCTATATTAAGAAGTTGTGTACGGACTTCCTTTGCTACCTTACTGTCTCTGAGTAACATTCCAATACGGAGAACTGCTCTCTTTGAAAAGCAACGTATTCCGCGATTAGGAATAACAACAGTAATGTTATCCGCTATCTGATACGTAGTGCTGTTGGCGGTCTTGCCGACCTCTGGAAAGCTACATTTTGTAGTTTTCCATATTTTTGCCAAATCACGGGGCTTCTCCATTGCAACTCCATCAGCATATATCTCATCAGAATTGCGGAGAACACACATTTGAATAACCTTTAAATCTACCTCATAGAAGTCAGCAACCTGCTGTATTGTCATCATGTCAAGCTGAGGAATGAGAAATAACTTCTTTACTTTTTCCAGTACCTCTACTCGGTCAATGTACTTCTGTCTTTCCTCTTTGTTGTCCACCATGTTGTCAATCTGTGTGTTTACGTTTACATTCATCTGATTTTCCTCCTTAAATTTATTGATTTTCCAAACAGCAAGCATATACTTATTATAAATAGTATAACCGCTGCCCCGTCTGCGTTTGTCCAATGGCAAAGCATTGTCAACATCAAAGCTTCAACGCCCTGCACAAATCCTGTTCTCAGTTTCATAATTGTCTCCCTTCTGTTCTTTGTTCTACTTTGATATTACATAATACATCTTTTTCTCATGGTCAAACCACACCGTGTAGCCTGTTTCGCGGTAATATTTCTTTGCATATGTCACGGCATCGCCTAAATTTCTGAAGTAAACCATAATTAAAACCTCTCAATCTGCTTGTGCTGCATACCCTGCACATGATCCCTGATTTTTCCGACTTCTTCGTTGCTATAAAATACATCTATAAAGGCATATTCATACTGTCTGCCTTGTATTTTTTCGTCAATCTCACTCGGCAATGCCTTGACCTCACGAATAGAATAGTCCTCGATTCCGTCTGCAAACATCTTTTCCTTAACTATCAACTTCTGCTTTTCCAGTGCATAACTAAATGGGCTTATTATTAAAATCTCAAACATACTATTCACACTCCTCGTAGTGCGGACACATGAATCCGCTGCAAGCTTTCCTGTTTTCTCCTGTAAATCGGCATATTACATCATAGCGACCTGCGTTAAATTTCCAATCGGCATTAGCGCATACGTCACAACACTTATTGGCTCTTAACGTTATATCAGCTTCTTCTGCCATTGTCCTATGCCTTACCATTTCTTCTGGTGTTTCTCTAAATAACATATGCGCTCCCTCCTTTAAAATTTCTCAATATAAATCTGATATGAATAGCCCT
>JAZRPT010000146.1:0-9327 GCA_045649385.1 Faecalimonas sp.
TTCTATTATAAATTCTCATTTGATGAAATTGCAGGATATTATGAAGGAATTGCGAAAAGTGTGGATTTACCACTTATCGTATATAGTATTCCAGCATTTTCTGGAGTGGAAATTACAGCAGATAATTTAAAGACAATTATCGATGCTTCCGGTGCACAGGGATTGAAATATACTTCTTATAATCTCTTTGAATTAGAGAAAATACATCGTCGTTTCCCAGAGTTAAAGATTTACAATGGGCATGACGAGGTAATGCTGAATGCACTTCCAATCGGTATTGACGGAGCCATCGGAAGTACATTTAACGTAATGGCACCAAAATACATTGCTTTGAAAAAAGCGTATGAATCAGGTGACTTAAGTACGGCAGCTGCTATGCAGGGTGAAATCAACGATATTATTGAGGTTATGATTAAAGCGGGGGTAAACCCATCAATCAAGTATTGGTTGAGCAAGGCAGGACTTAGCTGTGGAAATTGTAGAAAACCATTTGCGGAAGTGACAGCAGAGAATGCAAAATTACTCGATTCATATTTTTCTCGCGTAATGGAGTAAGAGAGGAGAATGTAAATGAAACAAATTTGTAAAAGATTAAGTGCTATATTTCTTGTACTGGCAGTTGTCAGTAGTTCCGTGTTAGTAACCGGTATCGTTGCGCAGGCTGACACTAATCAGGATTGTCCGAGTGGATATTTGCTGTACGATAATAATTTCGATACGGATACTTCTTTGGAAGATGCAGGCATATATACCAACGATGAGACCAACTCCATATCAGATGGTTGCTTCAACCTGAAAGTTAAAACATTTGCATATCTCAGTGAAGTTGTAGATGCTAGTGATTGGACAGATTATACGGTTGAAGCAGATGTTAAGTTAATTCAACCAGAAGGTGATACGACAACAAAAGGATATGCCGGTATTGTGGCACGTTCTACCAATAGAAACGCCAAAGGCTATGAGTTTCTCATGTACTATAATGGTAATGGGACGACGCAATTGCATCTTCAGAAGCGGAATGGCGCCGAAGGAGACTTGGGTGAACCTAAAGACCTAAAAAAAACAATTGCGTTTACACTTAACGAATATCATGAAATGAAAATGACAGTGCAGGGAAATAAGATTACGTGCTTTTTTGATGGTAAGGAAGCATTCACAGTGGAAGACAAGGGTACAGCATATACTACGGGATACGCAGGATTTCGTTCAACTGGTGGTGGCTTGAATGCAAAGGTCGACAATTTTAGAGTGGAGGTTGCCTATTCGGAAGGATATTTGTACAATAATACTTTCAATACGAATACTTCTATAGAATATGCAGGCATATATACCACCGGGAAGACCAATACCATATCAGATGGTTGCTTCAACTTGGAAGCTAACACAAATGCATATCTCAGTGAAGTTGTTGGTGCCAGTGCCTGGACAGATTATACGGTTGAAGCAGATGTTATGTTAATTCAACCAGAAGGCGATACGACAACAAAGGGAAATGCCGGTATTGCGGCACGTTCTACCAATAAAAAAGACGAAGGCTATGAGTTTCGCATGTACTATAATGGTAATGGGACAACACAATTGCAACTTATGAAGCGGAATGGCGCCGAAGGAGACTTGGGTGAAAGTACAGACCTAAAAAAAACAATTGCGTTTACACTTAACGAATATCATGAAATGAAAATGACAGTGCAGGGAAATAAGATTACGTGCTTTTTTGATGGTGAGGAAGCATTCACAGTGGAAGACAAGGGTACAGCATATACTACGGGATACGCAGGATTTCGTTCAACTGGTGGTGGCTTGAATGCAAAGGTCGACAATTTTAGAGTAACAGAATATCAGGAACCGCCGGTTGTTGAACCACCGGTTGTCGAGCCACCGATTGATGATCCGACAGATTCTTTACCGGACGGATATCTTTACTACAATGAGTTTAATTCAACCTTGTCAATGAAGGACGAAGGATGGTCCAGTAACAGTGCTGGCGAGAAGGTAGATGGCAAATATGTGTTGAAGGGGAAAAAAAATAACTACTTAACAGGAGTGGATGACTCTCTGAAATGGACCAATTATGTAGTGGAAGCCGATGTTACACTTCATGACAATGGCGAATATCCACAATATACTGCAATCGCAGCACGTTCGAAAGATTTAAAAAATGAAGGATATGAATTCAGATTAATCACGGAAGAAGATGGTACCCATGTACGACTTTACAAGAGAGGAATCGACAGTGGAAGAATCAATGATAAAATAAATATAATCAATATTTCTGTAATTCCAAACGAAAAACATACTCTAAAAATGGTTGTAGAGGGTGCAACAATTACCTGTTACTTTGATGGTGTGAAAATGTTTGAAGTAACAGATAAAAATGAGCCATACTTGACAGGATATGCAGGTGTGCATTCACCATCCGGAACAGCAGATTCATCTTTTGAATATTTTGCAGTACGTAACATTGGAGATGCTGATATTGTAAAAGATACTGTTATCACAAAACAAGACGGTGACATTTGGTTCTTTGATGATTTCATGGGTGAAGAATCTATGACAGAACGTGGCTGGAGTACAGATAAGGTTGCGATCCGAAACGGTGCTGCATTGATTACAACAAGAGTTGTTGCAGATAAAATAGAGGGTGCTGATAAATGGACGGATTATGAGGTTTCAGCAATCGTCTATGTAGATAAAGCAGCAGGAATAACCAATGAAAAAGCTTCAAGTGGTGCGTCTACTGTAGTGGCACGTTCATTGAGTTCTACTACAGGTTATGAATTCGGTATTATTTCATCTCCAACAGCCGCTTCTTACATCAGACTTTATGATCGTAAGAATGGTGTTGACCTTGCAGAAGATAAGACCACAAAGATTACAGAAGGCGAACATGAACTTCGCATGGTATGTATTGGGAAGGAAATCTACTGTTATTTGGATGGAAAACTTGTATTTGCAGCGCAGAGTGATTCTGCAACAGCAGGATATGCAGGCGTGAGAGCTATTAATTATAATACCTACTACAAAGACTTTACAGTAAGAAAAGCACGTCCAGTTACCACTACCATACGTCCGTCAGGAACGGTTTCACCGGTAACAGGTGATACTGGTATCAACGGAGCAGTGATGTATGCTGCGGCATTGGTATTAAGTTTATCAATGATAGGTTTGGTTGTGACGGCTACATATAGCAGAAAAAGAAGATAATTCGAGGGGTTGCGGTTTTTTGGAATCATAACCCTGTTTGCCATAGCGGAGGACAAAATGAAAAAATTAGAAGTCAGCATACAGACCTACGGATGGTATGATGAAACAAATCCGGCAGAGAGTATGAAGTTTATAAAAGAATGCGGTTTCGAAGGAGTGGATTATAACATAGATAGTTTATTTAAATCTACCTTTGACCCGGAAAACTTAACCTCCTTTTTTGATAAAGATATGGAGCAATTATATGAATATTTCTCGTCGCTTAAACAGGCGGCAGAGAAATATGAAGTTTCGATTTCACAAGCCCACAGCTTGTTTCCAATTTATTATCCGGGACAAGATGAGAAGAATCAGTACATTATTGAGGTTACGAAAAAGATGATTGCAGTTTGCGGATATTTAGATTGCAACGCAATCGTTGTACACCCTTGGTCGAATCCGAATTTGCAAAAAAAGGAAGTAAGGGAAATTAATCTTAATATTTACAGACAGTTTATACCAGTGGCGAAGGAATACAACGTCAAAGTATGCTTGGAAAATCTGTACACCATGTATGTGGATTCTTACCATGAAGGCTCCTGCACAGATGCAGAAGAAGCTTGCTGGTATATTGATACGTTAAATGCGGAAGCGGGAGAAGAAATCTTTGGTTTTTGCTTAGATGTGGGACATGCGAACATGATGAGTAAGAATGTTTATCAATATATTACCACTTTAGGAAAACGGTTGACGGTATTACATATTAATGACAATGGTGGTACTTGTGACGGACATATGATACCGTACACTCAAAGAGCGATGAAGGGACATGGATCAGTTGTGGACTGGAACGGCTTTATAAAAGGTTTGCGAGAAATTGGATATGAGGGACCTCTTTCCTTCGAAACGTTTCGTGCGCTAGACCAAATGCCGGACGAAGTTTGTGATAAAGTATTACAGTTGATTTCTGGGATAGGCACGTATTTCAAGAAGAATCTTTTTTAGGATGAAAGATGAATGAATATAAATAACAAGAAGGTGAAAACATTGATTAGTTGCATATGTGCAGACTCTTTGTTGCTAGGTGCGATTCCGACGAATGGGATTGTGGCATCCGCAGCAGACACAACGGCAGAGGCAGGGAATGGTGTTACATTCTGCGATACAGCAGGTAACGAGTTGAAAGATGCAAAGTATTCTCTTCACGGCGTTTCTTATGATAACGATGAAGGAATTTTTGTGCGTATGCCTTTGGGTACGGCTGCAGATATTGCGGGGACAGATTCCGTATATAAGAACGGAGAATGGGCACTCTCAGTCTACTCTCTTGTTAGAGAATCATCAGGTGGAAGAATTCGATTTAATACCAATTCTCCAACTATAACAATCGAAGCAGAGTTGTACCTTCATGATTATGCGCACTATTCACATGGAAGCCGAATGGAAGCGGCAAAATATGGATTTGATGTGTATGTAGATAATGCAGATGGCAGTACCATCGCGGGAACTGTTCGGGGAGACGCACCGGAACTTCTTAGGGATGAAGCAGATAATGATGAAGATGGTGATACAACTGAAGTAATAGGTATTGCATCAAACAAGGTGATTGTAAATCAAACAATTACATTAGGTGAGACGCAAGAGCGTGATATTACAATATATTTTCCTCTCATGATTGAAACGCAAAGTGTAAAAATTAGTGTTGCAGAGGATAGCACCGTTCAAGAACATAAAAATGGCTATGAAGGAAATGGGCGCGTTGTATTTTACGGAAATTCCATTACTCAGGGTGGATGTGCAATAAACCCGGGGAGTAACTATGTGAATACGGCAATGAGAAATTTGAACATGGATTTCACGAACCTCGGAGTGTGGGGACGTTGTAAAGGTGAGACAGCATTTGCAGAATATATAGCAAATCTTGATGATATTAGCATGCTTGTGATGGATTATGACGGAAATGAACACAAGGCATCTGTTTTAGATGCACGTCATTATAACTTCTATAAAAAGGTAAGGGATGCACATCCGGACATTCCGATTGTTCTACTTACACGTTCAGGGAATCGTTTACAGGTTAAAAATGCAGAGGACTCTAGATATTCGACTACAGCAGAGTTAAGAGAGGTAATCCGTCAAACTTATGAGAAAGCAAAAGCAGGTGGCGATGAGAACATTCACTATGTTGATGGGGAAACCTTCTTTGGATTTTCGCATGCGTATTTTGCGGACGGAGTTCATCCGACTCCAATCGGACAGCAAAAGATGGCAGACGTGTTGACGGTTGTGTTGGAAGAAGTTCTTGCAGGAGCAAAAAATCTATGTATAGAGCCAAGTTCTTGTAAAGAACCAACGCTTGTGTTGATAAAAGATTTTACTGGAGAAACAGATGGTGCAATGGTCACCCTCACTCCGGAAAATACGGTTTGGAATGGTGAAATGAATCTGGCGGTTGAAATGGATGTGGAGTTACATGTAACAAACGGTGTAATCCCTCAGCTCGGTGTCAAAATCGGGGAAGCACCAAATAATTCTGCGAACCAAAAGTATGAGGTTCGCATTCAAGTAGCAGAAAAAAAGCAGGCAGTATATATCTATGATAATACAGGTGGCGGTTCAAACCCATCATCAGACCCTGTAATAACCGATCTATTTCAAAATCAAAACTTTATAAAAATGTATGAAGAAGGAAAGGTTGATTTCAAGCTAAAAATCACACAGACAAAGGTGCGACATGATGGCGTTGATACATTGGAACTGAACGTATATATAGACAATATGCTTGTAAGTGGATATAACCTCAATCCACAAGAAGGCTTTGAACCAAATTCATTTAAAATATTTTGTTATGGCGCAGGAGCGAACGGTACTGGTGTGAACAAAGCTGTGGTAGACAATATCAAAGCATATGTTACGACAGAACATAAATTAAGTCTTGTAGAAAAAGAGGGAATGAGAGCACACTATGTATGCAGTGAATGCGGAAAGAATTTCTTAGATGAAAAAGGAGTCATATGCAACGGATGGTGAGGAAGGCAAGTAAAAAAATTATCGATTTAGGGAAAACTTTTATAAAATTGGGATTAATTGATAAAGCTCATATTGCAGTGAAAGGAGATTTGAGTATGAAAAAGAAATTAGTTATTATGATGTTATCTTTGGTTTGCTTTTGCATGTCAGGTTGTACGGCTTCAACGGATTCTGACAGCACAAAGGGGAACGATGCAAGCAAAACTGAAACGACAACAGATGCACAGACTGAAGAAAAAACAGAATCAGAATCAGAAACCATCATGTACGATACAGAGGTCAATGGAGAAGATGAGTATTATGGCAATGAGACAGAACTCGAGGGAGAGTATGATGACGAGTATGATGACGAGTATTCTGAGGACATTGACGAGTAGATAGAACGGTAGATTGAAAGGAGAAATGGAATGAAATATTTTGAAAATGTGATTTACCCGGAAAATTGTAAAGCTATATTAGATGTCACAAAAGCACCGTATTTTGTAGATAATACAGGAATAGAGGATTGTACGGAAAAATTAATTCAAATTTTGAATGATGTGATGAGCGTACATGCAAATGAAATGGAAAGAATCTACGAAACGCTGTGTCATTCTGAAGAGGGTACATATATAGGGGTATCAAATCGAGTTCAGAAGGGAAGGGTTTTCGGAATTCATCCGTATATTATCCAAACTCCAATTATCTACTTTCCGAATGGAACGTATCTTGTTTCAGACACGATTACATATACCATTCAGAATCTTCACAACATGATGTATCAATATGAAGCCGGAGGATTTGAATTAGCTCGCTGCATCAGAATGATGGGACAGAACCGAGAAAAAACGATTATTAAGTTAAAGGATAATTGTAAAGGATTTGAACAGGGACAGCAGAGACCGGTTATTAGTTACTTCAATGGAACAAGGTCTAATGTTGCGATGAGCAATTATTTTGAGAACATGACGATTGACATAGGGAAAGGCAATGGTGGTGCTATCGGAATTGTTTTCTTTGCGAATAATTCGGGCGCCATTCGTAATGTAACCATCAAGTCATCGGATGACAAACATTGCGGAGCGATTGGCATTAGTATCAGGAATGACATGCATTCAGCGTGCAATGTTTATGATGCTTGTATCGAAGGCTTCGAGTTTGGGATTAAAATCACCACATATCGTACAGTATCACATTTTGAACGAATTGTTTTGAAAAATCAAACACGATATGGTATACAGGTTGATAACAATGCAGCACAATTTATTGGTGTGCAAAGCGAAGGCAATGTTCCGGTATTGAATGTCGCAGGTCCTATGGCACATGTAGTTATGACAGATGCGGAGTTGGTGAGTCAAGGCACAAATTATACAGCCATTAAGTTGGAGCAGGGCTGTGTATATCTGAAAAATATTCATACAAAAGGCTATGGAGTTGCCTTTGAACATCATTGGCATGAATTTACGATTCCGGATGGCTATATCAAAGAGTATTGTAACAGGCCTATGTATACCTTGTTTGACGAGGAGGCATCTTCTGTTGACCTTACGGTTCCTGATATGCCGAAGGTAGAATACGAGCAGGATTTGTCAGAATGGTGCTGTGTGAATGATTTCGGAGCTGTGGGAGATGGTGTACATGATGATTCAGATGCAATCGCCGAGGCATTCCGTTCCGGCAAAAAAACATTCTGGTTCCAGCCAGGGAATTATTTCATTACCAAGCCAATTGAAATTCCTGGGAATGTAGAACATATTAATTTTATGTTTTGTGACATCATCGCAGGCGAAGAGTTAAGTAAGATTGAAAATGATGCGGTTTTCCGAATTTGTGGCGAGAGTGACAAACTTTTATTTATCGAGCATTTGTTTAGTTGGGATGATTGTATGGGTACGATGCGAATGTTCCGACAGGATAATGTCAGAACAATTTATTTCCGTGATATGCATACCCAAGCTTGCGCATTTTACTTTAATACTGTCCCGGGAAGTGAACTGTTTTTTGAAAATTGCGCTTGTACAATTGGATGGAGGAATAAGTTCTCACACATTCCGGGAATTGCACTTAAAGGGCAGACGGCATGGTGCCATTCCATCAATCCGGAACGTTCTATGCAGGAAACGGTTAATGATGGAGGAACTCTTTGGTGGAGTGGCTTTAAGACAGAACAGGAAGGTTCCATTAATGTGACGATCAATGGTGGAAGAACAGAAATCCTTGGTGGTGTGGCGGTAGTTGGCGGTGGTACCGAGAATCCACTTATTTATAATGAGGACTCGTGTGTTTCGGCGATTTTTGCAACAGCCGGATATCACGAATACTCCACGTTCCCAGTTGCTGTTAAGGAAACCAGAAATGGAGTCACCAAACTGATCCGGGACAAAGAACTGCCAGCGAGATGTCAGCCATGGTATCTCATGCCGATGTATTCCGGCAAAAAGCAGGAGGGCTAAGTTGACAATGAAAGCACAAAAGGAATTAAAAGAAATCTTTCAGGCTTATTCGTGGTCACAGATGAATGTTCATGTTCATACGCATCTGTGCGACGGAAAACCGGAAATGACGGTAGAAAATATTGCAAATAAGGCTAAAGAAGTCGGTGTAAAATTAGTTGTTCTAACGCCGCATTTTCATAAGCAGTTAAAAGATTTCCAGACGGTGCTTTATGAAAATTCTGATGAAATAATTTTTTCAAAGCTTAGGGATGAAATCAATGAGTATGAAAAGAAGGGCGGTAAGATTCGATTTTTGCTTTCCAGCGAGGCGGATATTATCTCGGTGGATGGAACGTTAAGTTTGGAACCTTCCAAGCTTGTTGAAGAAAATCTGGATTTTATTATGCCTACACTTAATTTTCATCCGGTGCTACCACTTCGGGCTGTTGATGTTACGAACCCGGAAGGAAGGGAAAAGCTTCATGGCTCGGGAGAGTATATGGCAATGGTAGAGAAAGCAGGCGGAATGGAGAAAATTATAAATGCAATGTATACCGCGCAGGCGAATGCCATTCAAAACATATCGTTTCCAGCAATGTTGGGACACTTCTTTGCGGCACATTCAAAAAACGGACTGTATAACTGGTTCGGACTTTGCAAGGAGCATCTCCCGATGATGATGGAAGGCGCTGAAAAGGTA
>JAZRPT010000147.1:0-8844 GCA_045649385.1 Faecalimonas sp.
TTCCATTCGGTCATCTATCATTTCACTGTAAAATGTTAAACGTTCCTCAATGTCATCTTGAGGTAAGCCTGACAATCCTTTGCGTAATTTCGCAAGAAACTCTTGTTTACTCATTTCCATCATCCTCCTTAGTTACGAATTGATATATGGACAGAATTTCTTTCCATTCATCCTTGAAATCTTCAATACGTTCTAATCCCTTTTGGGTAATATGATAATATTTTCGGAGCCTGCCTTCGTGCTCCGTGGTTCGTACTGTCAGCATATCTGCCGTTTCCAAACGTTTCAGAATGGTATATAAGGTCGATTCGGAAAGCTCAATATATGGCTTCATATCTTTTATAATCTTATAACCATATGAATCTTCGCTTTTAATAGCAGCTAATACGCATACATCCAAAAGACCTCGTTTCAACTGAATATCCATAACATACCTCCTTATGTGTAATACATCGTAACACGAAGTATATAATTGTGTCAATGTTTTAGAAAAAGTATAGAAAAAAAGCTGAAATTCCAAATTGGAGTTTCAGCTTTTTGCTAAGTACTTAAAATTCAACTTTTCCGGATTCTGTTTTGTTGATTACGTAGTAAACAGCATCATCTTCCGGTTTTACGTACAATTCAATTGTCTTGATGTCGCCAACTTTGTTGCCTGCAGATGTCCATGCTTTTTTAACAGCTGCAATCATTTCTTTTTCTTCTACTTGTTTTCCAAAGTATTCTACGAATAAAGTTGTCTTGATTTCTTTTTTAGTAGTCGCTTTTTTTGCTTTTTTTACGACTTCTTTTGCTTCCTCAACTTTGTCTGCAACTGTATCAGCAACTTTTTCTGCTTTATCTTCTACAGCATCAGCGATTTGTTCTACTTTTTCTTCTACCACTTCAGCAACCGCTTTAGCCGCTTTTTGTATTTTATCTTTTGTAGTTTTTGTTGTTTCTTTCTTTGTTGCCATGTCAATTTTACCTCCTATTCACAACATACCCGCCGATTATAGCATATGCATAATAAAAAGTAAAATAAAAATCACATAAATTATATAATGCGGAAATATATACCATCTCGCCCCATAAAGAAATCCTTATCCTGGAAGGCGGTGTTTACTTGCATCGTCTCTACAATAGAAGTAATGGTATTGCTATTATCATATAATCCCTTATTATATTGGAAGTATCCGAGAATCTCTTTAGGAACACCTAATTTAATACGACGTTTTCTCAAATAGTCATCCTTGCAGTTATCATCAATGTTGAGACCAAATAATTCCAATTCAATTTCCAGATAACCGTCTATGTAATCAATCACACTGTCAAATGGCTTGCGACGCAATGATTCATCGAAAATTTCGCAAATGTGACGATAATACAGAATAAGAAACTGTTCTTTGTCGAACTCTATATTTGCCTTTTTGCCATTGGTTGCATTTCTTAATATACCCTGTAACTCGCCGTGTTTTGTGTCAAAATAGGTCATACATGCCATTGCATATTTTGGTGCCTGTTCGTTTACGAAACGAATGGCGAGTACTTGATTATAGGCATCGTCCAAAGCCTTTGGTGCATGGTCACGTTTTCCGGTGGATTCCCAAATGCTCCATTCGTTATCGACCTTGTTATATCCGATGAACGAAGGCTTCTTTCGTCCGTTACAAGAAATAGCATCGGCTCCATATACCTGCTCAAAAAGAGAGGAGTGGAGAAAATAGTCAGTGTCAAATTCTTTCATGCTAAATAACTTTGTGAAAATCAGCCCAAGATAGTATGCATTTACGCTTTTTTCGCTTGCATCTAAATATTCTGTCTCAGGAGATTTTACCAAATATCCATCCATAGCGGTTAGATTTGTTTCAAACATGGATATTTTGGAAATGAATTCCTGTGTTCTTTTTTCATGATGCCAAGGGGATAAAAATTGATTTGGCATTCCACAAGTTAAAATTGCGTGTAATAATTCCAAGTTATTACATTCTACAATTTTAGATTCGTAAAAGGGCCATTCCATTCCGCCGCATCCTGTTACCTCCAATGCTATTTTAAAATTATCATTTTGAATAAGCTTCAATTTGTCACCAACTTTCCTTTGAAGATTACTATATATAACCATTATATTCCATTTTGAAATAGCTTACAAGTTATTAATCGTACTTATGAGTGATAATAAAAAATAATTTAATGTTATACTTTGCACTTCATTATGATTTGTGTTAAACTGACTCTGTTAAAGATATATTTTCATATTAGATAAAAAGGGAGAAAATGCATGGGTGGATTTTTTGGTATAGCAACGAAGACAGATTGTGTTTTAGACTTATTTTATGGTATAGATTATCACTCGCATCTGGGTACAAGACGTGCGGGTATGGCGGTTTGTGACCGTGGTGAATTCCAACGAGCAATTCACAACATCGAGAATACTCCATTCCGTACAAAATTTGAACGGGATGCAGAAGAAATGCACGGTAACATTGGAATTGGCTGTATTTCAGACTATGAGCCACAACCATTATTGATACAGTCGCATTTAGGAAGTTTCGCCATTACAACAGTGGGAAAGATTAATAATCTTAATTCTCTGTTGAAGGTTGTCTATGCAAATGGACATACACATTTCCAAGAGATGAGTGGCGGTCAGATTAATGCAACAGAGTTGGTTGCTTCGCTGATTTGTAAAAAGAATTCCATTATTGAAGGGATTCGTTATGTACAGGGCATTATAGAAGGTTCTATGTCTATCCTGATTATGACACATGACGGTATCTATGCGGCAAGGGACAGATATGGAAGAACGCCTGTAGTTGTAGGAAAAAAAGCAGAAGGTTATGGAGTTGCATTTGAAAACTTTGCATTTTCTATGCTGGGTTATGAGACCTATAAAGAATTGGGACCAAGTGAGATTGTTTTCATTACTCCGGAGGGCGTAGAGACTGTTTCGGCTGCAAAGAAAGATATGAAAGTTTGTTCTTTCTTGTGGGTTTATTATGGATATCCGACTTCGTCTTATGAGGGAGTAAATGTAGAAGAAATGCGTTGTAAATGCGGTAGCATTATGGCAAAACGTGATGAAGGAAATATAGAGCCGGATTTGATTGCCGGAGTTCCTGATTCTGGATTGGCACATGCCATTGGATACGCAAATGAATCCGGTATCGCTTATGGACGTCCGTTTATCAAGTATACACCTACTTGGGCAAGGTCGTTTATGCCAACTAGTCAGGCACAGAGAAATCTGGTTGCAAAAAGAAAGCTAATTCCGGTTCCAAGTTTGATTGAAAATAAAAAATTATTGTTAATTGATGATTCCATTGTGCGTGGAACACAGCTACGCGAGACAACAGAATTCTTATATAATAGTGGTGCAAAAGAGGTGCATGTAAGACCGGCTTGCCCACCGCTTGTATACGGATGTAAATATTTGAATTTTTCGCGTTCGAAATCGGAAATGGATTTAATCACCCGTCGAGTTATTGCGGAAAGAGAAGGCGATAATGCTGAAAATGTGTTGCATGAGTATACAAATCCAAATAGTGAACGATACCAAGCAATGGTAGAGGAAATTCGTAAACAACAAAATTTCACCTCACTTCGTTACTTGAGTTTGCCGGACTTATTGGATTCTATCGGATTAGAACCATGCAAGGTATGCACATATTGTTTTGATGGAAAAGAGTAAAAAAGCGAACAACTGCGAATTATAGTATTATAGTTTGCAGTTGTTTTTATGTGAGACAAATCTCACATAAAAACGCTCCGCGCGGATCTGCAGAGGCGCAAAAAGGTGGATGTTGCTTCGCAACCGCGCCTCGCACACGAGTTTTGCAGAGCAAACTCGATATAAAGGAGGTACAACATGGATAAAAAGAAAATAAAAAATATTACTTTGGATTTGGCGGCGGATGTTGTGGGAAGTTTTTTGATTGCAATCGGTATTTATAATTTTGCTACGGCATCGGAGTTTCCGGTTACCGGGATTACAGGTATAGCTCAGGTGCTTTACCTGTATTTTGGATTGCCGATTGGTACCATGACAACGATTATAAATATTCCGATTATCTTAGCGTGTCTCAGAGTGTTAGGCGTGAAGTTCGTCATGAAATCCATGAAAACGTTGCTGATTTCCAACTTTTTTATGGATGTGGTTGCCCCATTGTTGCCAATATATGAGGGTGATTTGATGCTATCAAGCATCTGTATGGGACTTTTTGCAGGACTTGGATATGCATTAATTTTTATGCGAGATTCTTCAACTGGCGGCCTTGATTTTATATCTTTGACAATTCGTGCATTGAAACCACACATTTCTCTGGGAAGAATTATTGTAATAGTAGATTGTGTAGTCTTATTGGTCTGCGGACTTCTGCTGGGCGGAAATGTGGACAAAATCATTTATGGTTTGATTGCAACTTATATTGTATCTGTTGTGGTGGATAAAGTCATGTATGGTCTGGATGCCGGAAAGGTGACCTTGATTGTTACTGAGAAGGGGTATGATGTGGCAGAAAAGATTCATGAATTAACCGAGCGAGGGGCTACCTTGTTAAAGGCAGTTGGCAGTCATACGAAAAACGAAAAGCAAGTGGTAATGTGTGCATGTAGTTACAAACAAATGCATATGGTACAAAAGGCAGTAAAAGAAGTAGATAGTACAGCATTTTTGGTGATGATGGAAGCAAACCAAGTGCGTGGTGAAGGATTTAAGCCACATGAATAATAAATTACGTTGCGACTTTTGGGTGTTAGTTGTATAATATCAAGAAGATATGACAAGGAGAGACTTAAGATATGTGGACGAGAGCGTTATTAAAACAGAATGCGAAAACCGCATTTAAAAGAAATTATTGGGGTTGTGTTGCAGTATGTACCCTTGTTTTGCTTCTTTCAGGAGCTTTCTTTACAGGAACAGGATTTTCAGGGGGAGCAAGTGTAGAACAACAGAATATGAATTATGATCCTGCAGCCGTGCAGGCGGAAGTGGAAAAAATGTTAACTATGTTCCAAGAATTGTGGAACCAGTATTGGATGCTTATCATACTTGCCCTGTTAGTTGCAAGTATTATGGCTATAGGTGTTTCTGTTGTATTTTACAATGTATTGCAAATTGGTATGAATCGATATTTCCTTGAAAACAGAGAACATAAGACTAGTATCGGCCAGTTGTTTTACGGGTTTACAAATGGGAAATATGGTTCTAATGTGTGGGTAATGTTTTTGCGTACTTTTTATACTTGGGCGTGGTCATTGTTGTTTTATATACCGGGAATTATCAAGTCCTATTCCTATATGCTGGTTCCGTACATTTTGGCGGAAAATCCTAACTTGGATAGTAAGCGTGTAATTGAACTTAGCAGAAAAATGATGTACGGACATAAATGGGAAGCGTTTGTATTACAATGGTCGTTTATCGGGTGGATGATAGCATCCATGTTTACTCCAATGGGACTTTTAAGCATTCTTTATGTGAATCCATACATGCAGGCTACATATGCTGAATTTTATTCGGCAGTTAAAGCAAAAGCGAGAATGAATGGTATTATACAGAAAGACGAACTCCCAACTATGCTAGTTCCGGAGGTTTAAAATGCGGGAAGAATTGTTTAAAATGGAGCGAAAAGGGCTCGTGGCAGAAGGGCAGCAGGTAAAAGTAACAGAAAGAGTAAATGGGAGTTTGTATAGTTATCTGGTAGAACCGTCTGTTGCAATGTCCGGAATCTATCGTAGTAACCAAAGAATAAAATCAGATACGGGAATCATTAAGGAGATTCGTGAAAATGAAAGAGGATTCTATTTGCTTGTAGAATTCAATGAGTAGATATATAAAGGACTGTGCAATTCAATTTGTTGCACAGTCCTTTGTTAATTAAAGCTTAATATTCTTAAACAAATCTCCAAGGTTTGTTCCAATGTTCTCTGCTTTAGGAATGACTACCTTTTCTACGACTTCTTCTTCTTTCTTTTCAATCAGTGCTTTCATGCTTAAACTGATTTTTCCGTCTTTCACACCGATTACTTTCACATCTACACTTTGTCCTACTTCCAAAACGTCAGCCGGTGTTTTGATGCGTTTGTCAGAAATCTGAGAAACGTGAACTAATCCGGAAAGCCCATTTCCCAAGTCAATAAATGCGCCATAGTTTTGAAGAGTTTCTACAGTACCTGTCATTACACTTCCAACTTCTACGCTTGCGATTAAAGCGGCTTTTTCAGCTTTTGCCTTTGCTTTCAATAACTCTTTTGCAGATAGGATTAAGCGGTTATCAGCTTGAGAAGCCTCAATTACCTGAACTTCAATCTCTTGATTTAAGAAATCTTCTAAATTTTCTACATAGGATAATGATAATTGGGATGCAGGAATAAATCCGCGAATTCCTTCTACCACAGCAATTACGCCGCCGTTTACAACACCTTCTATTTTAACAGTAAGAACGGTTTTCTTTTCCAAATAGTCGGCTACCATGTTCCATGGGTTTGCATCATCGAAATGTTCTTCCAAATCTGCCATTGTTTCGTTTTGTAATAATTCTTCGCTCATGTCTTATACCTCGTGACTTTCATATGTTCTTTTTCTGTCGCTATTATATCATATTTTTTCAAATAAGAAATAGAAATATATGAAAATATTTGACAAAACACTCTAAAAATGGCAACCTATAACTATAAGAAGCGAGGTAAAACTATGGAAAACCAAAAAACAAGAAAAGTGTATGTGGTTGGACATAAAAATCCGGATACGGATTCCATTTGTTCTGCCATTGCATACGCAGCTTTGAAAGAGAAGATTGCGACGAAAGATGAAAATATTTATTATCCGATGCGTGCAGGGATGTTGAATGAAGAAACACAATATGTACTTCAATATTTTGGAGTAGAAGAACCAAGGCTTTTGGCAAATGTTCACTTGCGTGTGCAGGACGTAGATGTGAACCGTATGTCTGGAATCAGCAGCCATACATCCATAAAAGATGCATGGGCCATGATGAAGGAACGCAATGTTTATACCCTTGCGGTGACAAATGAAGAGCAGTTAGAGGGTGTTATTACAACCAGTGATATTGCCACATCTTATATGGATGTATATGACAGTTGTATTTTGGCAGAGGCCAGAACCCAATATCAGAACATAGCCAGCACCTTGGATGGGGAAGTGATTAATGGAAATCCGCATGCGTATTTTATTAAGGGTAAAGTTGCAGTGGCAGCTTCCAGCCCGGAGATGATGGAGACCTACATAGAGAAGGATGATTTGGTCATTCTTGGCAATCGATATGAATCGCAACTTTGTGCAGTGGAATTAGATGCAAGTTGTCTGGTGGTGTGTCAGGGCGCACAAGTTTCCAAGACCATTTTAAAACTTGCAAAAGAACGGGACATTGTCATCATTGTGACACCACATGATACATTTACTGTATCCAGATTAATTAACCAGAGTATTCCTGTGAAATATTTTATGGAAAAGGATGGTCTGACCATTTTTAATACCACAGACTATGTGGAAAATATCAAAGACGTAATGGCGAAGAAGCGTGCCCGTGACTTTCCGGTTGTGGATAAGGAAGGCAAGTATTACGGACTTATTTCCAGTCGTCGTTTGATGGATGCAAGAAACAGACGAGTGATTATGGTTGACCACAATGAGAAGACACAGGCTGTAGATGGTATCGAAGAAGCTGAAATTTTGGAGATTATTGATCATCACAGATTGGGAAGCCTTGAAACAGTTGGTCCTGTTTATTTTAGAAATCAGCCGGTGGGATGCACAGCAACTATTATTTATGATATGTATAGGGAAAATGGAGTAGTGCCAGATAAAACAATCGCAGGTTTACTTTGTTCAGCTATCATATCTGACACCTTATTGTTCCGTTCTCCAACCTGTACATGGGTAGACCGCAAGGCGGCAGAGGAACTGGCAAATATTTCTGAAATCAACATGGAGGAACTTGCACAGAATATGTTCCAGGCAGGAAGTAATTTAAAGGGCAAGACAGCAGAGGAAATCTGTTTCCAGGATTTCAAGTTTTTTACAGTTGGAGATGTGAAGTTTGGCGTGGGACAAGTAAATTCCATGAACACAGAGGAATTACAGGAGATTAAAGAATCCGTTCTTCCGTATCTGGAACAGGTGGCCAACACGGAAAGACTTGATATGGTATTCTTCATGCTGACAAATATAGTAGATGAAGTAACAGAACTGCTATGCTTTGGAAAAGGTGCAAAAGAGCAGGTGCTGGAAGCATTTGACCTTCCATCGGATACAGAGGATATTTTGTTGGAAGGAGTTGTTTCACGTAAGAAGCAATTGATTCCGGCATTTGTGATTTCATTGCAACAATAGGAGGGAATATGGCAAAACAAATTTGGAAACCGGGTAATATGGTATACCCACTTCCGGCTGTTATGGTAAGTGTCGGAACAGAAAGTGGAGAGACGAACATTATAACAATTGCATGGACCGGAACGATTTGTTCCACACCTGCTATGTTATATATATCAGTGAGACCAGAGCGACATTCTTATCATATGATTAAGGAGTCGGGCGAGTTTGTTGTAAACTTAACCACGGAAAGTTTAGCGAAAGCGACTGATTACTGTGGTGTGCGTTCAGGTAAGGACGTGGATAAATGGAAGGAAACGGGACTGACTCGTGGAAAAGCCAATGCATTATCCTATGCGCCGATTATTGAAGAGTGTCCGGTTAATATTGAGTGTAAGGTGACCGAAGTGAAGGAACTTGGAAGTCATGATATGTTTATCGCAGAGGTTGTGTCTGTACAGGTGAGCGAAGAGTACTTGAATGAGACAGGCAAGTTCTGCTTGAACGACACAGGGCTGATGGCGTATTCACATGGA
>JAZRPT010000148.1:0-4094 GCA_045649385.1 Faecalimonas sp.
GATTACATCAACTGTTGCAAAAAGTTCCATTTCACGACCAAGTCTGTTGTGGTCACGTTTCTTAATATCTTCTAAGCGTTCCATATGAGCAGCCAAATCGTCTTTGTTGTCGTATGCTGTTGCATAGATACGTTGTAACTGCGCCTTATTGGAATCACCTCTCCAGTAAGCCATGGATGAAGAAATCAACTTAAATGCTTTAATACCCTTTGTGCTCATAAGGTGTGGACCTGCACAAAGGTCTACAAAGTCACCTTGCTTATAGAAAGAAATCACTGAGCCTTCCGGAAGGTCTTGAATAAGCTCCACTTTGTATGGCTCTTCTTTTTCTTCCATGAATTTGATTGCCTCTTCTCTAGGAAGTGTAAATCTTTCTAATTTGATATTTTCTTTTACAATCTTCTTCATCTCTTTTTCGATATCAGCAAGTTCCTCTTGTGTAAATGCACTTGCTCTATCGAAGTCATAGTAAAAACCATCTTCAATCGCTGGTCCGATTGCTAATTTTGCATCCGGATACAGTCTCTTTACAGCCTGAGCCATAACGTGAGAGGCTGTATGTCTAAACACTTTCTTACCCTCATCATCTCTGAATGTAAGGATTTCCAACTCACAATCTTCATTCACTTCTGTTCTTAAGTCTACGACTTCACCATTTACTTTTCCAGCGCATGCTGCTCTAGCAAGACCTTCACTGATTTCTCTTGCAATATCAAGCACTGAAACGCCATTTTCAAACTCTTTGCTTGAACCATCTTTTAACATTACTTTCATTTGTTATTCCTCCTGTTATTATATTGTTTACGTTTTTGTGAACAGTCATTTTTGTTGACCTATGGGTTATTGGGGTATAAAAAACACCCTTAAACAGCCTAGGCCATTTAAGGGTGCATCTTTTAATTCAACACACGGTTCCACCTTAATATTTCACTCTTACATCTTTAACGCAGAATTACGGTAACGCTCATCGCGCACAGCTCGGGAGTGGTCTTCGCTATTCTTTCATATAAGAAGCTTCCACCAAATGCTTCTCTCTCTGGATATTGCCAAATAGTTACTCGTTCCGTCAACGCTTTTCAAATATAAAGATATTATAGTATTTGTTTTGCCGTTCGTCAATAATTTATTTCATACAATTCATTACAACACTGACCATCATTTCTTTTTCTTCTGGATTTGATTCTGCAATCATAATGGTGAGTGCCACTAAGGTCGAATCCTCGATTGTCTTCTTTCCATCGACAAATAAAACCTGATTTTTATCCAAGAAATAAAGAAACATTGTCGCCGCAATTCGCTTATTTCCATCAAGGAAACTATGATTCTTAGTTACGAAATACAAGAGATTCGCTGCTTTTTCTTCTAAGGACTCATATAACTCCTGTCCACCAAATGACTGATAAATATTACCAATACTTCCTTTAAAGGAATCATCTTTTTCTTTCCCAAAAAGTTCCGATTCATTACCAAATCTCATACTGTCAATCACATTTTTACACTCTTCATATGTAAGCACATAAGTAGCTTCATTTCCTTTCGGACGTTTCATGTTCTGATGGTCATATGAATCTAATAAATCTAATGCTGTGTTGTATTTCTCAATTACTGAAAGGACTTGTTTGCTATCGAGTTCATTCTCTGTTCGTTTCATAATTCGTATCACTTCTCCTAATTGTTTGATACGATTATTATTGACAGCATAGCCTTTCATAATGTATTGCTTTAGTACAGAATTTGCCCATTTGCGGAATTCCACACCACGTTGCGATTTCACGCGGTAACCAACGGAGATGATAACATCAAGGCTGTAATACGCAACTGGTTTGTCTGAATTTGCAATATGCAAAAAATGCATATTGCTTTTCTCATCAACTTCTCCCTCCTTAAAGACATTTCTTATATGTCTAGAAATAACGGATTGGTCTCTGTCAAATAATTCAATCATTTGGTTTTGGTTCAACCACACTGTTTCATTCTCTACTGTTACAGGTAAAGATACACTTCTATCGTCTGTTTCAAAAATTACTATTTCATTCTTCTTCATAACACTTTCCTCCTGCGTAAAAATGGGTACAAAAATCACACCTATGAAAACAAAATTTTCATCGGTCATTTCTAATCTCAATTGTTACCTTGAATTATTAGCGATTCGCTTTTGAATTGAATAGTATTGTCGCGACTACCCGTGTAATGATTATATCGCATCACATACAGCAATACAAGTTGAATTTTATAAAACAAAAAAGAAAGTTACAACACTTTCCATGTTATAACTTTCTTTTCTATATTATATATTTTAAATCTCCCCAATATATCCGATAATGCTTGATGCATTTGCATATACTTCAGCTTTTCCGTCTTTTACAACTACCAAAGTAGGAGCTTGTCTGATACCAAACTCTGCTACCAATTCCGGTGCTTCATCTGCATCAATTTTTTCATAATCAATATTGGCATCTTCTAACATTGCACATACGATTCTGCAGTTCGGGCATGTCTTTGTTGTAAACAACATTGTCTTGCTAGCTGGCGCATCTGTTACCGGTGCTTCTGCAACATTTGCTGCAACCACATCTTCTGTTTCTTCACATTCACATCTTGTCAACTTTGAGTTTGCAATATCGTATACTTTACGTTCCTTGTATTCCTGAGATTTACCATCATTCCAGTTCTGAACCGGTCTGTAGTAACCTGTAATACGGCTGTAAACTTCCGTTGCACCACCACAATGTGGACATGTATATTGTTCACCTGTCAAATAACCGTGGTCTTTACAAATAGAATATGTTGGTGACATTGTGTAATATGGCAACTTGTAGTTGTTAGCAATCTTGCGAACTAAATCAGCTGCTGCTTTCCAATCAGGAAGCTTCTCGCCTAAAAAGGCATGGAATACAGTTCCTGATGTATACAAGGTCTGTAATTCATCTTGAATATCAAGTGCTTCAAAAATATCAGATGTATAACCAACCGGAAGATGTGAGCTGTTTGTATAGTATGGAGCTCCGCCTTCTTCAGCTGCTGTGATAATATCCGGATATCTTGCAAGGTCATGTTTTGCAAGACGGTATGTGGTAGACTCAGCAGGAGTAGCTTCCAAGTTGTAAAGGTCGCCATACATTTCCTGATAATCGGAAAGTCTTTCTCTCATGTGATTGAGCACTTGTTTTGAGAATTCTTGTGTTTTCTCATGTGTCATATCAGCCTGTAACCATTTTGCATTTAATCCTGCTTCATTCATACCAACCAAACCGATTGTTGAGAAGTGGTTACTAAATGTTCCAAGATATTTCTTTGTATATGGATATAATCCTTCATCCAAAAGTTTGGTAATGATAGAACGTTTTACACTGAGTGAACGAGCTGCAATATCCATCAAACGGTCCAGTCTTCTGTAGAATTCGCTCTCATCATTTGAAAGGTACGCAATTCTTGGCATATTAATAGTAACAACACCAACAGAACCTGTGCTTTCACCACTACCGAAGAACCCACCTGATTTCTTACGAAGTTCACGCAAATCTAATCTCAAACGGCAGCACATACTTCTAACATCACTTGGTTCCATATCGCTGTTGATGTAGTTTGAGAAATATGGAGTACCGTATTTTGCTGTCATTTCAAATAACAAGCGATTGTTTTCTGTGTCTGACCAGTCAAAGTCTCTTGTAATTGAATATGTTGGAATTGGATATTGGAATCCACGTCCGTTAGCATCACCTTCAATCATAATTTCAAGGAATGCCTTGTTTACCATATCCATTTCTTTCTTACAATCTTTGTATTTGAAATCCATTTCCTTGCCGCCAACGATTGCCGGAAGTTCTGCAAGGTCGTTTGGCACTGTCCAGTCTAATGTAATGTTCGTAAATGGAGACTGTGTTCCCCAACGGCTTGGTGTATTTACACCATATACAAATGATTCCACACATTTTTTTACTTGCTCATAACTTAAGTTATCTACTTTTACAAATGGTGCAAGATAGGTGTCGAATGATGAAAATGCCTGTGCTCCTGCCCATTCATTTTGCATAATACCTAAGAAGTTTACCATCTGGTTACACAATGTAGATAAGTGTTTAGCAGGTGCTGAT
>JAZRPT010000149.1:0-2285 GCA_045649385.1 Faecalimonas sp.
TTTGCTTACATATTCCAAAGTCTGATAAGTCTTCATGATTTCGTCCATTTGCTGCTCACTCAAAGTTTCGTCTTCCATGAGCATCTCCAAACGATTCCGACAGACAGCTAGTGGAGTTTGTAATTCATGCGAGGCATTACCTATAAATTGTTTCTGCTGTTCGAAAATTTCTTCACTATGAACAGCATAGCGCATCACAACATCATTCAATTTACGGAATTCCGTTACCTGAGTAGGATTATTCAACGGTTCGTTCTTCTTACCCAAACGAAAACTGTCCAGCCATCCCAACAAACGATAAAAAGGTTTCATACTACGATGAAATACCCATATATTGATAAGAAGAATTGCTATCAACAAAGTAGTAAAAAGTCCAACTAAAAGATAAAATATAGCAACTTTCAAGTCACGTTTTTCGATAGTAGGAGTATAAACAGACAACTCAAAATGCTGTCCATCTTGATTTTTAAAAAGAGTAGTAAGAATACGTGCCGGTTCGCTCTCTCCTTTCTCTGCAATGTAAACCATAGTATCACGATAATGTATGGCAGGCCGCGAGAAAACATAAGAAGAACTAACTTCTTTCAGAAAATATTGGTTGTTCGACCCACTATCATTCGAAGGCAAATCCTTCCCAGCCAATGAACGAATGATAATCAACTCGGTGTAATCTTCTAGCGAGTCGTCCACTTCATCGTTTATCTCTGCCATCATACCTATATAGAACACGACTGCCCATCCTAGCAAGACGATGAAAATACCAGACAACAGATTAATCAATACCCGATAAAACAGTTTCATACACTCCTCTCCTTGTTTTATTCCACTACCAATTTATAACCAAAACCATACACAGCCTTGATTTCTATACTTGCACCGGTTTCTTTCAGTTTCTTACGTACATTCTTGATTTGGGCATATATGAAATCAAAGTTGTCCACCTGGTCGATGTGATCCCCCCACACGGATTCTGCCAAAGTATTCTTATTGACCATACGGTTAGGACGATTTAGAAAATAATGAAGAATATCGTATTCTTTACGGCTGAGTTCCAGTTGCTTCTTTTCTACCCATACCTGAAATGTATCGGGCAACAAGCGGACATTCCCCACCTGTATACTATGCTCTCCATCTCTATGCTTCCTACGCAAAACACTCTTTACCCGTGCCGACAATTCAGCCAAATGGAAAGGCTTGGGCAAATAATCATCGGCACCTAGTTCCAAACCAAGTACCTTGTCTTCCAACGAATCCTTGGCTGATATAATTATAACGTTTTCTTTCTTACGCAATTCTTTCAAACGACTAAGCAACTCCAATCCGCTCCCACCAGGCAACATGATATCAAGCAAGATACAATCGTAATCATACATTTCTATCTTGTCAAGTGCAGAATCATAGTCACAAGCAATCTCTGCAACATATCTTTCCTTCTCCAATGAACTCTGAATCAGTTCACGTAATGCCGGTTCGTCTTCTACAATCAGTATTTTCATAAAAAAACCTTTTCTTTTTACAAAGAAAAGGTATAATTCTGAAATATTACTGAAAAAGTTCCATTTATTTTCAAGAATGCATACATAAAGCCATGATAATAATAACAATCAAAACGATGATTATCAATACCCATTTGATCTTCCATTCATTTCTATTCATGTCTGTTCTTTTATTATTAGAACAAAAAATGTAAATGGAAAGTTCTATATACAACAAAAAAGGTTGTAAACCATCGTTTTACAACCTTTAAGCGGAGAGAGAGGGATTCGAACCCCCGGTACCTCGCAGTACAACGGTTTTCAAGACCGCCGCAATCGACCACTCTGCCATCTCTCCAAACCTCTTTTTCAAGAGTGCTTGTTTTCAAAAGCGATGCAAAGGTACGACTATTTTTTGAATCTGCAAGTGTTTCGTTTGAAAAATTCAAAACTTTTTTTTACTTTTGCAACAACAAAAGAACCAAGAATATGAATATCAAGCATTTACTGATTATACTATTTTTGCTTCCTTCTTTAGCCATACAGGCTCAAAGAAGGCCTGAAATGCTTGAAAAGCAATTGGAGGAAGTAAAGAACAACCCGGACAACCACGATGCCTTACTCTTTCTCTGCGAACATTACTTGCAGCAAGGCAACCATTCGAAGACCATTACTTACGCCGAATATCTCAAGAACATGACGGACGGACAGCAAAGTCCAACTACCCTACTCAGTGCTCATCTTTATTTGGGAAAAGCACAAATGATGAGCGGACGAGAAAAAGCAGCACGCAAGAATCTGGACAAAGCA
>JAZRPT010000150.1:0-4337 GCA_045649385.1 Faecalimonas sp.
GCTTTAATCTGGCCGGTTATAGTGTTGCAGCGCAAAGCGCCGCCGGCACAGCATTCTAAAAAAAATAAGAAACACAACATACAACCACAAGCATGAACAATATATTGAAATCTATTTGTCTTCTCGGTTTGCTGGCCGGAAGCACCCTGGCTCTCACCCCGGAAGAAAAACTGGGTAAGATGAACGCTGCTTTTGCCGAGGGGAACACCGCAGCAGCAGAGAAATGGGGACTGGAGATGCTGCACGATGGTGATATGCCGAGCGTTCGCCTCGTTGCCGAATACATGGTGGACTGCGGTTATTCTCCGAAACTGCGCGAGGCTGCTCTGAAAAAAGCTGCAGAATTGGAGATTCAGTTGGAAGGTGCTCCCTCGGAAGGTGCACCATGGCGTCTTCATTCAGGCCTTTTTACGCTGGAGTATGAAAACCTTTCCGCCGCGAATGATGCTGCGGGTATTCGTTCGCTGGGCCTTGAATTATATCGTGGCAAGGTTGCGGTCAATCGTCGTTATGGTATTGGTTTGCTTTATGTTGCCGCTTCTATGGGAGATGCAGAGGCACTTAGGACCCTGTCTGCCATGTACAGCAAAGGTACAGATGTTCCTCATGATGCCGAGTGTGCCGAATATCTGACCGCGTGTATCACCTCTCCCACTACCTGCAGTAATGCTGCTCTCTATGCGGTGTTCAGCCACTGCATTGCGCAAGGTGGAACTCCGGATTTTGTACGCGAACGCGGTGTAGATTTTGCCGAAGGTCGCAATGGAGTTGATGTATCGGAAAAGGATGCCATCATTCTTTATCAGGTTGCTGCCGACATGGGCGATGCTAATGCAGCCCGCTGGATGGGCTGGCGCTACCTGCAGGGAAGAGGGGTGAAAAAAGACCGTAAACTTGCCGAAGTGTATTTTACTATAGCGGCAATACAAGGCGATCCCCGCGCTCAGGAGGCGCTGAAACAACAATTCGGCAAAACTGTCCAGGCAACAAACTAAGTCTCTTCCATCATGAAAATCGAACCAGCATCAACAAAAAAGAAGCTTCTCTATTCAGTAGGCGTATTATGCGCAAGCCTTACGTCTTGTGATGGTAATCCATTTTCGAATCTCGTGGGACGTCAGAGTGTTCCGGGAAGCGTACCTAATGACAATCCGGTAGCGCAGCCGGAAAAGTCACCTGAAGGCAATTCTGCAGCACAGCCGGAAGAGTTTCCCCAAATCCTTGGCGGCGATGTCCCCTATCTTCCGCCCCTAGATGACGAGCCGAATAAGCAAGCCGGGCAACCGGAAAACTGAGCAATGCTCGGCAATCTGACTCTTACACTGTGCCTGACACACCAATGTAACTTACGCTGTCGCTATTGTTATGCGGGGCGCAAGTATGATGTTGCCATGCCATCAAGCACGCTGGAGCGTGCTATTGATATAGCACTGGCAGAGGTACCTTGACAGGCACGGGGCTTGTGCTTTAAGGGTTCTTCTAGGGGTGACGAACTCACAGGGACTCTGCCATCATTATTTTGCTGGATAAAAAACAGGAACATTGATATATCAATGTTTTTATTTTGCCAAAACTGCAAAAAATGCCATTTTTGGCAGTTTAATGCTCCGTTCGGCCTACAACTCAGACAAATTGCGTTTTAATGCTTGATTATTCTTCAAAGTATTGATAATAAATAGCAATATCTTTCTATGACTGGAGGTTACTTAAATTGCCATAATATTTTTACGCCCTAGTACTCTTGTTTGGCAGGAAAAAGGCTCATCTTACTCAGTTGCATTCAGGGGGGGCTACAAGGGCTTTGAACTCACAGGTATTAAAATCACAATTCTAATTAAGCCTCTTTTCTAAAAATGCATCTCTTATCATGTAGAACATTGAACTTACAATACCCTTATCCATGTGCTGTAGAGCGGTTAAAACATTACTGATTGATTTTACTTCTTTCTCATCAATCGTCAAATAGTAATCGTTTCCTGATGCATCCAAGTAAAACAAAATTAATGAGCTACTGGGTTCGAATTTAGATGGTCTATATTTGTATTCTGTTTGAATTAGTTCATCAACCTTAGATTTGTCAATATTTTGGTAAGTATATGCTTCTTGTACGAAAAAAACACTTTTAATGTCTGATTCATTTAGTATCCTTTGAGAAACTTCATAGATTTTTCTATAGGTTGTTGTTCTTATAGTAGCATTATACATTATGAAATCCATTGTTTCATCTTGATAGAAAATCCAAAAAGTAGGATATATTGCTTTTTGATATGAATACGCAATCGAATGGAATATTGTAAACATCCAAAATGGTTTCATTGATGCGTCAACATCAGCGGGAAAAAAACAAGCTGGGATTTTTAATAAATCTCCCAACTTGTTTATTTTCACGCGCTCCCAAAAAGGCATGCTTATTATAGTAGTTTTCCCTTTTTCAAACTCTTTTTCTCTCGAGAAGTACACATAATCATCTATATGCCATATACCAATAGGAGCAATAAGAAAAGAATGAGTTTGTATTATTTCTAACAATTGCGTTACTAAATCTGAGTCATCTTTAACTTCATTTTTCAATTCAATTAGGAAACTCCACATATTTGTTATACCTTTTGAAATATAATCAAATATATTTTCCTGCTTGTCTACTTCCCGATACACAAATTGTACCGAGAAATGGACTTCTAACTCATTAAAAGACAATAAAAATGATTTTAGTGAATTCAAAACCGATTGATAAGGCTCATCATTTTCCACAGTAAACACACGTTTACTCTTAAAAACTCCTTTCATAGAGAATACTGTAACAACTATTGATTTTTCTAATTCAAAAGGTTGCTCTTTCAATACTTGGTTTCTTTTCTTTATAAGCCACCTAGAAATATCATCGTTGAAATACTTATCCCTCAATTTTTCATATTTATGTAGGTTTTCTGTATGTGCAAGAGATTTTTGAATGACGAACGTTACATTTCTTAATTCCGAGAAAAAGCTATCTAATGACGAAATATTGCAAAAGAAATCATTTTCTTTTTTAAAGCGCTCCAAATTTAATATAGCAGAATAAAATTTTTGAAAAGCAGGATAAAGCATACCTATACTCTCTAAGAATTAATCTCTCACGACGCATGTAAAAATCGCATGCATCTTAAAGAATTGTTTGCCGCTGAGTGTTCATGAAATAAAGTTAATCGAAGTCCCAATATGCTAACACTTTTACATCAGCAGCGCAAGTTTTAAATACAAAGGAGAGCCTGAAAAGAGGCAATAAATCTGTTTTGTTGCTTTTTTGTGACGTGGGGCTTCATGGGGGTAGAACCCAATCTTCGTTCTTGTTACGAATCAGACGAAATCTTTGCGTGTAAGTTATATGCCACATCATAATAAAATGATGTATATTGTTTATTATCAATATATACCTAAACATCGTCTAAAATCAAAAGTTCGCCCCCCATTGGCACCCCTTAATGGCAGTCAATCTACGTAACTGAGGTACAGGGTAGCACTTATGACTTTTGACGAACTTTTTCTTGGTGTTTTTTGCTCTTGTTGCGGCCAAAAAAGTCTACGCCAAAAATAGCTAAATACTTGTAATTAAGAACTTGCATATAGTTTTACCCCTTCAAGGGGGCTTCATGGGGGTAGAACCCACACGAGTCCCGGGGAGTCCTGAGGGGGTAAAAACGAGGTAAAAAAAGCCCGATTTCAGGGCAATTCGAGGCTTAATTAGCGCTCATTCTATTTTCGTAACCGAATGATATTGTAAGGATTAAGGTAAAAAGAAAAGGCGGCGTTTTCTATTTGAAAGCGCCGCCTAGAGGGGTGGGCGAAGGGGATCCCCCTCTGGGGCCGCCCCCCCCCAAGCCACTTGCGGTGCAAGTGGTACCCTAACAGAGGTGTCTGTCCCGTCACGGCGTAGGCGTAGCCGAAGACGGATCGGCTTGGGGGCAAGCTGCTGCGTCACTCGCAGCTTGCCCACGACAACCTGCGGTTGTCGAGCGTTCGAATCCTGCCACTCTGGTAAAGCATAAGCCCCGTACCTTGACAGGCACGGGGCTTATGCTTTAAGGGTCGTCAATGGGAGTCGAAAGTTTTCTTGTGTCGTAAAGTACTTATAAATAGTATATTAGAAAAATAAAGTTGCAAATGAAAGACAAAATTTAGGTGACTGTACTTATCGAACATGGAATATTTTCCAAAATCGTACGTCATTTTTTCTCATCTTTTGAGCCTAATTTGTATAAACAAAGAAACTTTCGCTCTTTCATAGCAAGTTTTATGCATATTGTTTAGTGTTGCTTGATGCCGTTGCAATGGGAGATAGAAAGTTTTCTCGCGCTGTA
>JAZRPT010000151.1:0-3506 GCA_045649385.1 Faecalimonas sp.
TTCCTGTTAAGGGTGCGGAAACAGCTGTAGAAGCCGTAGATTATCTGCTTGGTAACAAAACAGTTGGCGATAACGTTGTTATTATCGGCGGTGGACTTACCGGTTGTGAAATTGCGTATGAATTGTATTTGAATGGCAAAAAGCCTGTAATCGTGGAAATGCAAGATGACTTAATTACGACTCCTGGCATTTGCCTTGCGAACACCAGCTATCTGCGTGATTTCTTCAAGACCAATAATGTCCCTGTATATTTGGAAACCTCGCTTTCTGAGATTAATAATGATAGCGTAACTCTGAAGGACAAAGACGGTAAGACATTTAAGATTGACGCGGACAGCGTGATTCTTTCCGTTGGTTACAATCCGGCACCGCTTGCACCAAAGAGTAAACGCGTGCATGTAATCGGTGACGCGAAGAAGGTTGGCAATCTACGTACTGTTATCTGGGGTGCGTGGGATGTAGCAATGAAACTTTAGGAGATGAAAAGTTATGATGAAATTAACAGATGAACAACAAGCTATATTAGATGGCGCGCAGGGCGAAACTTTAGCCAAAGTTATGAAGACACAGGTTATGTTCGGCGAGGCATTTGGCGCAGAGAAAATGGTGCCGGTAACTTCCGACTATAACCATTTGGTAACCTCTTTTGGACTTAAATTATTAGCACCTGTATATGAATTGATGGATAAATTATTGGATGCAGGGGAAGTTTCAAAACAAAAATTCTCTGTGGACCCACGTCCGGTTGACCCGAAGGTGCCTGCAAACTTCTTGCAGAAGTTGATTTTTAACAAATTCATGTATTCGAAACAGGATTTCTATGAAGACCAGTTGAACAAACTTGGTCTCATGGAAAAAGATGCATTTACCTGTACCTGTTACATGGACCAGGTAGGAAATGTTCCAAAGAAAGGAGATGTGCTGAGCTGGGCGGAATCTTCTGCAGTAGTTTATGCTAACTCTGTTCTCGGAGCGCGCTGTAACCGTAACTCGGGTATCATGGATATTATGGGTTCTGTGCTCGGTTATGTTCCGTACTTTGGACTTCTTACAGATGAAGGTAGAAAAGCCACATGGATTGTAAAGATTGAGACAAGTAAGAAACCGGAAGCACAGCTTCTTGGTTCTGCAATCGGTATGAAGGTTATGGAAGATGTACCGTATGTGGTAGGTCTTGATAAATGGATTGGAACAGAATTAAATGAAGCAACCTGTTCTTATCTGAAGGATTTTGGTGCAGCCACAGCATCCAATGGTGCAGTAGGTTTGTATCATATTGAAAATCTAACTCCGGAAGCAGTAGAACTTGGAACAGATTTAATCGTAGAAAATGCACAAGTTTACGTAATTGATGATGCAGAGTTACAACGTGTGAAAGCAAATTATCCAGTGATGTGGAAGAATAAAGATGCAGCGCCGAAGCTTTGTTTTATGGGATGTCCACACATGAGTTTAGAGCAATTAAAGGACTGGACAGACCGAGTGGAAGCAGCGTTAAAAGAAGCAGGAAACAGCAAGGTTGTGATTCCGACAGTATTTACGGCAGCACCGAAGGTGTTGGAAGAATTTAACCAGACAGAGTATGCAAAAAGATTGGAAAAGACAGGTGTTATCACATCTTACATTTGTCCGCTTATGTATATGAATAACCCGCTTTGCAAATCTATGCCGGTTATTACATCATCAAACAAATTGCGTACATATACCACATCTCGTTACTATACGGATGATGAAATTTTGGCACAGATTACGAAGGGAGGCAAATAAACATGAGAGAATTTAAAGGACGTGTTGTAACGCCAGGTACAGTTACAGCAGAGGCAGTTGTATCCCATGAGGGTTTTAACACTTTGGCATCCCTTCAGTCGGCATTGCAGTTTGGCGATAAAACTGCAAAATGCGGCGACCAGAATAATGCGGATTTATATGGTAAACCAATGGCAGGAAAGGCACTTTGCTTACCACAGACCATTGGTTCTACAACCGGTGGTTTGGTTCTATATTGTGCATGTGCGATGGAACGTCAGCCAGCTTGTATGCTATTTGCAAACCACATTGATTCCCTTGCGGCAGCAGGAGCAATCCTAGCAGATGTATGGCTGGATAACATTTCTATGCCGGTAGTTGACTGCTTGGGAGATGAATTTCTGGAGTATGTGAAGGACGGAATGAAGATTACTATTCAAGAAGATGGTGTGGTAGTAGTAGAATAGAGTTGCACAATCTACTCCTAAATTGTAAAATTCAGATTGATATGATGAATCCTGTTGATTTTTTCGTTTTGTTCATGTAAACTGACTAAGGTGTTTTTGAGATAGAGCATAACACTAAGGAGGACATATTATGAATTACGCAGAGGAATCATTGAAGAAACATGGAGAATGGAAGGGTAAAATTGAAGTTGTAAGCAGAGTACCTGTTTCAACAAAAGAGGACCTTTCGCTTGCATATACACCAGGGGTTGCAGAACCTTGTCTTGAGATACAGAAAGATGTTGAAAAGAGTTATGATTTAACACGTCGTTGGAACACTTGTCTTGTTGTGACAGATGGAACAGCAGTATTAGGACTTGGAGATATAGGCCCGGAGGCAGGAATGCCTGTTATGGAAGGAAAATGTGTACTTTTCAAAGAGTTTGGTGATGTGGATGCATTTCCAATCTGTATTAAATCAAAAGATGTGGATGAGATTGTTAACACGGTCTATTTAATCTCAGGCTCATGCGGCGGAGTGAACCTTGAAGACATCGCGGCACCGCGTTGCTTTGAAATTGAACAAAAATTAAAAGAGAAATGTGACATTCCGATATTCCATGATGACCAACATGGAACTGCAATTATTACACTTGCAGGTCTTATCAATGCGTTGAAGGTTGTTGGGAAAGACAAGGAAACTATCAAGGTTGTTGTAAATGGAGCAGGAGCTGCGGCTACAGCGATTACAAAATTAATTCTTTCTTATGGAGTGAAAAATGTAATCATGTGTGACCGTACCGGTGCTATTTACGAAGGTCGCCAAAAAGGTATGAATCCATATAAAGAAGAAATGGCTAAACTGACGAACTTTGATAAACAAGAAGGTTCACTTGAGGACGTGGTTGTAGGTGCTGATGTATTTATCGGTGTATCTGCTCCAGGGTCTTTGACAACGGAAATGGTTCGCACAATGAATAAAGATGCCATTGTATTTGCATGTGCCAATCCAACACCGGAGATTTATCCGGATGAAGCAAAGGCAGGAGGAGCACGTGTAATTGCTACAGGCCGTAGTGATTTCCCGAACCAAGTAAATAACGTATTAGCTTTCCCGGCACTATTCCGTGGAACGTTTGACGTGCGTGCGAGAGAAATCAATGAAGAAATGAAGATTGCAGCATCACTTGCACTTGCAAACTTAATTTCTGATGAAGAACTGAATGAAGACTATATCATTCCGGCTGCATTTGACCCACGTGTAAAAGATGCGGTTTCAAAAGCAGTAGCACAGGCAGCAAGAGATACAGGTGT
>JAZRPT010000152.1:0-2765 GCA_045649385.1 Faecalimonas sp.
GGACAAACCAGGAAATTATTAATCAACGCGTAGGCGAAGAACTGGAAATTAAATATATTCTTGATCTGAGAGAATTTCCAGGAACCCCTGCAGAACATTTAATCGTGCACGATTTTGAACAAATCGTGAATGATGAGGAAGTGAAGATTGTAGTTGAAGTGATGGGCGGTATTGAGCCTGCCTATACATTTGTAAAGAAGAGCTTACTTGCAGGAAAGAGCGTTGTAACTTCTAACAAGGCCCTTGTTGCAAAGCATGGTGCAGAGCTCTTGGCAATCGCAAAAGAAAGTAACATTAACTTTTTATATGAGGCAAGTGTTGGTGGCGGTATCCCAATTATCCGTCCACTTACATCGTCTCTTACAGGAGATGTAATTGAAGAAATCACCGGTATTTTAAATGGTACAACCAACTACATGATGAGTAAGATGTATCACGAAAATGCAGATTATGATGCGGTATTAAAAGAGGCACAGGCAATGGGTTATGCAGAACGCGACCCAAGTGCGGATGTAGAAGGTCACGATGCATGTAGAAAGATTGCAATCCTTTCATCCATTATTTCTGGAAAATTAGTAGATTTTGAAGATATTTACACAGAAGGTATTACCAATATTTCGCAGACAGATATCCAATATGCGAAGGCATTAGAAATGAAAATCAAACTTTTGGCTTCATGTACTCGTGATGGAGACAAGCTTTGCGCAATCGTTGCTCCACATTTGGTGTCGCCAGAACATCCACTTTATAATATTGAGGATGTGTTCAACTCTATTTTTGTCAAAGGAAATATGTTGGGCGCTTCCATGTTTTATGGAAGCGGCGCAGGAAAACTTCCAACAGCAAGTGCCGTTGTTGGAGATATTGTGGACGCTGCAAAGAATCCGAACCGCAGTGTGATGGCAACCTGGGATGCTGAAAAGTTAGAATTGGAAGACAAGGCTGATACGATAAAGAAATACTTTGTACGTATCAAAGGTGCTGTAGCTGATTTGAAGGCACAGTTGGAAGCAGCATTTGGACCAATTACGGTTGTAGTATTAGGAGAAGGAAACGACGAATTTGGTTTTGTGACAGAGGAAATGTGCGAGGGTGCATACGAGCAAGAAGCAGCGAAATTCCCACAGATTTGCCAGATGATTCGTGTAAAATAATTGCTTAAGGACGTGAAGACGTGAAATATATCATCGTATTAGGAGATGGAATGGCAGATGAGCCATTGGAGGTTCTCGGCAACAAAACACCACTAGAAGTGGCAAATAAGCCGGGGATGGATAGATTAGCAAGCCAGGGAGAGGTTGGTCTTACCTGCATGGTGCCGGAAGGCATGGCACCGGGCAGCGATACGGCAAACTTGTCTGTGATGGGATATGACCCAAAGATTTATTATACCGGTCGTTCACCACTGGAAGCACTAAGTATTGGTGTGGATATGGAGCCGACGGATGTGTCGCTCAGATGTAATATTGTAACATTATCAGAAGAAGAGGAATGTTATGAGGAAAGACATGTAATCGACCACAGCTCCAGTGAAATCTCAACAGAGGATGCGGCAGTACTTTTGGAAGCCTTAAAGGAAGGACTTCAAAGAGACGGGTATGAGTTTTATGTAGGAACCAGTTACCGACATCTTTTGGTGTGGAAAAATGGAAAGGTTGTGGAACTTACTCCTCCACACGATATACTGACACAGAGAATTGGTGACTACCTGCCGGAAGACGAAGTGCTCCGTGACATGATGAAGAAAAGCTATGATATTCTGGTAAATCATCCAATCAACGTGAAGCGAAAAGAAATGGGACTTAATCCTGCTAACTCCGCTTGGTTCTGGGGCGCAGGAACAAGACCGGCACTCCAGTCATTTGTAGAAAAGACCGGCAAGCGGGGAGTTATGATTTCCGCAGTAGATTTGCTCAAAGGAATTGCTGTTGGAAGTGGCATGGATAACATTATCGTGGAAGGTGCCAATGGTGGCTTACATACCAACTACACAGGAAAAATGCAGGCGGCAGCAGATGCACTTTTAAAAGACAATTATGATTTTGTTTACATTCATGTGGAAGCACCGGATGAAATGGGACATCAAGGGCTTGTGAAGGAAAAAGTACAGGCGATTGAAAATATTGATAAATTAATTATTGAGCCATTGGTAGAGCAGATGAATGCATCGGGAGAAGATTACCGCATGTTAATCTTGCCGGACCATCCGACACCAATACGGATTCGTACACATTCCAATGGACCAATTCCATATTTGCTGTACGACAGCACAAAACAATTAGGTGATTTTATTTCTTATAATGAAACTGTAGGGGAACTGAGTGGAATTGTGAGAAAAGACGGTTATCAGTTGATAGAGGTACTGCTATGTTAATTGTAAAGAAATTTGGCGGCAGCTCAGTTGCAAACAAGGAACGCATTTTCAATGTTGCAAGACGCTGCGTAGAAGATTATAAAAAAGGACATGACGTTGTGGTTGTCTTGTCGGCAATGGGCGATACAACAGATGAACTCTTGGCGATGGCAAGGGATATCAATCCAAATGCTTCCAAGAGAGAATTGGATATGCTTCTGACAACGGGAGAACAGGTTTCCGTATCCTTAATGGCAATGGCCATGTAGGCAATGGATGTATCAGCGGTTTCTTTAAATGCATTCCAAGTGAGTATGAATTGTACATCTCGTTACGGCAATGCCAGATTTAAACGCATTGATTCGGAACGCATTATGAACGAACTGGATGCCAGAAAACTGGTGATTGTAAC
>JAZRPT010000153.1:0-10860 GCA_045649385.1 Faecalimonas sp.
TAGAAGAAATCAACAGAAGATTTGTAAATGATATCAGAACAGCTTACCCTAATCAGCCTGAAAAAGTTGCAAGCATGGCAATTCTTTACGATGGTCAGGTTAAGATGGCTCACCTTGCTATCGCAGGTTCTTTCTCTGTAAACGGTGTAGCAAGACTTCATACAGAAATCTTAAAAGAAAGAGAACTTCATGATTTCTATGAAATGACACCTGCTAAGTTCAACAACAAGACAAACGGTATTACACAGAGAAGATTCATGCTTCACGCAAACCCATTATTATCTAACTGGATCACAAACAAGATCGGTGACGAATGGATCACAGATCTTCCTCATATGGATCGTCTTTCTGTATACGCAGATGACGAAAGAAGCCAGAGAGAATTCATGGACATCAAATACCAGAACAAGGTTCGCCTTGCAAAATACATCAAAGAACACAATGGTGTAGATGTAGACCCACGTTCTATCTTCGACGTTCAGGTAAAACGTCTCCACGAATACAAACGTCAGCTCATGAACATCCTTCATGTAATGCACTTATACAATGAAATCAAAGAACATCCGGATATGGATATCGTTCCAAGAACATTCATCTTTGGTGCAAAAGCTGCAGCTGGTTACTATACAGCAAAACTTACAATCAAGTTAATCAATGCAGTAGCAGATAAGATTAACAACGACCCAACAATCAACAACAAATTAAAAGTTGTGTTCATCGAAGACTACAGAGTATCCAACGCAGAAATCATCTTCGCGGCAGCAGACGTTTCCGAACAGATTTCCACAGCTTCCAGAGAAGCATCCGGTACAGGTAACATGAAGTTCATGTTAAACGGTGCTTTAACAATCGGTACAATGGACGGCGCTAACGTGGAAATCGTAGAAGAAGTTGGTGCTGAAAATGCATTCATCTTCGGTATGCGTGCAGACGAAGTAATGCGTTACGAAAGAGATGGCGGATACAATCCAGTTGATATCTACTTCAATGACTGGGATATCAAACGTGTTGTTGACCAATTGGTGGATGGAACTTATGCTAATGGAGATAGAGAATTATACAGAGACCTTTATAATTCACTCCTTAATACACAATGCAGTGACAGAGCAGACACATACTTTATCTTAAAAGACTTCAGAAGCTATGCTGATGCACAAAGACGTGTGGAAGAAGCTTACAGAGATGAAGAAAAATGGTCAAAGATGGCTATGATGCAAACCGCTTCATGTGGTAAGTTTACATCTGACAGAACGATTCAGGAATACGTGGATGATATCTGGAAGTTGGATAAAGTGACAGTGACAGTATAATCATGAAATTATATAGTCTGGACTTTAACGTAGTCCAGACTGTTTTTTTCTGTGTTGGCGTTTTGCCAGCATAATAAAAATAAAAAAAAATATTTGAAAAAGTATTGAAAAAGTACTGAAAAATGATATACCTTTTTTGCCAAAACACGCACTTAATATATATAGAAGTAATTTTAACAACATAAGGAAAAGGGGAAGAAGAGATGAAGAGAATGAAGAAAATGTTGTGCACGTTACTGGCAATGGTGTTAGTTGCGGGGGTGTGCGTAATACCGACTAGAGCGGAAAGTGATTATGCACATGTTAAACTTGTTCAAGAAGCAATTAATAATGCGGAAAACGGAGCAACCATATCACTCACAAATGATTTGTTATGGGATGACGGAGAACCAATTGTGATTCCAGAGGGAAAAAATATCATATTAAATTTGGATGGACATACATTGGAATCCTTAGATATGTTTCCGGTCATTACGGTAATGTCGGGTGCGGAATTAGAGATTCGTGACTGGTCACTTGGCTCAACGGGTAGTATAATAAACACAGCATTTGAAGGCTGGGAAGAATATTATGAGGAAGAATGGGTTGGATTATTTGAGGTTCGCGAAAATGCAAAAATCGAATTAAATAGTGGTCGTTATATAACCGGTTCCAAAGTGTTTACAAGCGGTAGCAAAGGAGAAGTAGAGATAGGGGACTGCTTTTTTAACCAGAAACCAAATATAGAGTATTCTGTGACAGGGTATAATTATTTAAAAGAAGGCATATTAAATGGTGAGAAGGGTTGGTATACTAGTTTCGGTGCGGTACATGAATTTACAAAAGAAGGTGGATACACTGTAGGAGCAAATCAGGAAATTACTTTCCATGCAAAAATTACGAATTATGCTAGCATAGAAGTAAAGAATCTGTATTATGCTGTGAAGTACTCTTTGAATGCAGATACCTGGTATGAAACAGAAAAGGAATGCGATATTTCATTTACAGAAGTTGTTGCTGGAGAAGGGTATATTCAGCATGGAGAAGAGGCCTATATAGACAGTATTGCTCCGGGAGAAACTATTGATATTGTATTTAAAGGAACGTTACCAGAAAATGTGGTTGGAAATATAGCGTTCCTTTTACACCATAAAATGATGCTTGAAGAGGTTGAAGGACTATATGACCATGATGGCAGAACAGTGATTCACGGACGTGTTTTCAATGTAACTACTGACATACCGGATTCTGTTACAAAAGAGGAGATATCACAACCTGTTGAAGATGTAACGGTAGTAGAAAATAAAGAAACAGAGTCTGTTGTTAAAAAAGAGACAGTTAATGTTATTACAGGTATTATGAATGATACTGTGGGCGAGGATGTAGTTTCGGCAGAAACTGCTATGAGAGTATCATTTGCCATCAACACCGGAAAATCTGTAAAGGCTGAAATCGTAGTAAAGGAAATGTCAATTGAAGAAATTGAACAAATTACTGATACAGATAAGAAAGCAATTGAAGATAAAGTTGCTACCGAACTTGGAGAAGATGCCAACTTGCAATACCTTGACCTTTCGATTATGTTAAAGGCAGACAACGAAGAACTTGGAACACTCAACAAATTGGAGGAAGAAATCACTATTACAGTTGCAATTCCGGAAGAATTAAAAGCAGATGGGAGAACATACAAAGTGATTCGTAATCACAATGGAGTAGTTGAAGTCTTAGACACAGTCGTTAACGAAGATGGAACAATCTCATTCAAGACAGATAAATTTTCAACATACGCACTTGCTTATGCTGATAACGAAGAAACAAATACAAATCCTAATCCGGGTACACCATCCACAGATAACAACAAGGATACAAACACAAATACAAATACTAATACAAACCAGAGCAATAAAACACCATCAACTGATACGAAAGCACCACAGACAGGTGACAACAGTTCAGTTATGGTATATGTCGCAATCTGCTTAGTTGCATTGGCAGCAGTTCTTGTAACAAAGAAAAGAAATGCATTTGTAAAATAATAATAACTTAACTCACGGATGTGGCCGTTTGGTCTTGCGTAGCGAGAACCCAGACGGCTTTTATCCATTTTATGAAAAAATAATTGTGTGTGAAAATATGACGTAAAAACTGATTGGTGGTATTATAATGATAGTTATATAGGACATACATAGGAAAAGGCTAAAGAGAATGAGAAAAATCAAGAAAATACACAATCATTTCGAAGAAGAGAAATCGACATTGTTTGAGGCGATTAACGATTTTCAGAATGGTAATGAGGATAAGGCTACCATTATTTACAAATTGAGTAAACAGTATTGTTATAGCATGATTTATCATCAGGTGTCGAAGTTTATCGACCAGGATATTTTATCCGGAGATACCAAGACGATTGTTGAGGATGTCATGCAGGAACTCTACATGGAGTTTTTCAAGAACATTTCTCAGTTTAGAAACGAGGATCCGAACAGTTTCTATAAATGGATAATGGTGGTTTCGAATCGTAAGGTTCTCCGTTATGTTGACAAAAACAAAATGGAGGTCTTGCAGAGGGAGCAGAGCCAAGAATACGGTGACGAATATAATATGAAAGCGTTTTCGGATGTAGCAGAAGACGAGGAACATAATCCTGAGTTTATACCGGATTCTGCTTTGGAGAAAAAAGAATTTCAAAAGTTGATGAAAAAATTTATCAAAAGCCTTCCGGACGAGCAAGCCCAAACCATTATTTATCATATATATGGCGGACTAAAGTATCAAGAAATAGCTGACATTATGGGAGTCTCTTTAATTACTGTAAAGACCAGAATGCGTAAAGCAAAGGATTCTCTGCGGCAAATGATTTCTGATTACGAAAAGAAAACCGGCACACGCTTGAGAGGAGTGGCTCCACTACCGTTAATCGGTCTCTATCTGCGTGTTTATATGGAAAATGCTAAGTTGCCAATGTCTGTGGATTTCAAATTGTTTAATCATATTCGAAAGTACGTAGGTGAATCCGTATCAGCATTAAGCAGATACATAGAAGCATTTTCAGAGGTGAATGGTGTCAAGGAAATTGTGGTGGGTGTCGTGGTTGCTACGGCGGTTAGTACAGGAACGGTTGGGGTAATTCAGCATAACCAGTCTTCCACACCAGAGCCAACTCCAATTGTAGAGGAACAGGAAGAAGATACGAAAAAGGAAGAGGAAGAGGAAAAGGAAAAGCAGGAGCAAGCCCTGCAAGATGTTATTGAACATCAGGTTGAGAATCACACTTATTTCATCTATTGGGATAGCAAAACGATAGACGTTTCTGCTTATGTAAATGAAGGCGATTACTACGAGGACCCTACTTATGGAAGAATTAAGAAATGGCTGATTTGCGAGGATGCACTTTTGCAATTGCCGCTTACTAGGAAAGTGGTGAATGGAACAAATGTGTATTGTTATGATGATGGAACGGATAAATACGAGTTTGTAATCAATGGGACGAACTCGTATACCATTAACGGTGGTTCGTATACCATGGATATGGAAGTGGAAGTGATTGATGGAAAGAAATATATCAATCCATATCATTTATTTAACAACATGTTTGGAATGACGAATTTTGTTCGGGGAGGAGGTTCCGGCGGGAACTTTGTTGCCATAAAAACAACGCAGTATAAGGCACCAACCACAAACAATCCATCTGCCAACCAGTCAGCGGGGCAGAATAATCAAGGTCAGACAGGGCCAACTACTACGCCGGGAAATCAGTCACCTGCGGACGCGATTATGGGAAGCATCTCGAATCAGCAGATTCCACCTGTAGAAGGTTATAAGAACGGTGATTCGTATGCGAGCAGCCGCTTTCAATCTATTGCTGATTTTTTAAAAAGTGAAAAGGGTGGTGCATCATTAGTTGTAGAAGGAACCTCGCTTAATTACTTTGACAGTATCTATGTGTCTTATAATAATTCGGATGGTTCATGGATGTATTTGCGTCTTGCGAAATGGACGACAAATGGGAAAATATCAGATAGTCTTGAAGACCAGATCTATGGTTCACTAGGCAGCACGTTATATATAGTTATGGGAAGTATTTGTGGAGCTGGTGGCGACTATGGGATGCAGTTGTATAAAAAGGTAACAGACCTTTTGGGAGAGTATTATTATCCGCAAAATATACCAACGCAAGGTCAAGTTGAAGAAGATGTTCCAGGACTCACTGTGACACTGACTCAAAGTCCGGATGGATTAGAAATTCGATATTTTGCAGAGTAACAATACATAGTGATATTTAAGTAATAAAATAAACAAGCCTTCCATATATTAAAAATATGGGAGGCTTGTTTTATGTTCAGAAAAATAAAAAAACTTATCGCAATTTTAATAATTTTAGTTTTGTTTCCATATATCGTTACTGTTTTTGCCAATGGAAAGGGTGTAAATAGCAGCGAAGAAATAGATAAAAAGGATGCTCTTTTGAAAGAACATTGCATTGGGCTTTTGGCAAAAGAGGTTTCAGCAGACTATGAGGAGGAAATGTTGAGGGTACAAGCATTGCTGGTCCGCACAACGGTTTACAAAGAAATAGAAGAACTTGGCGAAAATATCTTAAAACAGGAAGGGTTCGGAGATATCAGCAATATAGAAGGCTCTTGGTATAAGAAATTGGAAAACATCTGGGAGGAAACGGAAGGCGAAGTTATCATGTATCAGGACAAACTGGCGCTTGTTCCGTTTCATCAGGTGAGTAACGGAAAAACCCGCATTGGTTCCGAAGTGCTTGGAAGTGAAGACTATCCGTATTTAAAAATGAAGGAATGTCCAAAGGATGTGGAGGCGGACAGGCAGATGGAGAGTAAATTTATTGAAGTGAAGGGTGCCAAGGTAGAGAAATATGACAGTGCCGGATATGCATTGAACGTGACTGTTGGTGAGGAAAAAATTAATGGGGAAAGTTTTCGGACTACATATGGACTTGCTTCCAGTTGTTTTGAACTTCAAGCCTTTGAAAATAACACGCGAGTAGTGACAAAAGGTGTTGGCCATGGCCTTGGATTGAGTCAACATACCGCTAATGAAATGGCAAAAGAAGGAAAAACCTACAAAGAAATTTTGCAATTTTTCTTTGAAGGAACAGAAGTAAAACAGGTTGCAGAAATTTTGTGGGATGTGGAATAAGCACTTCATTTTCTGGCAAAAATAAAGCCAGAGGTGATAAATATGAAAAAAGAAAGAAGTGCGGCAGTTGGTCTTGTGGTTGGATTTGTGGCAATGATTGCAATTGTAGGTGCCATTACGTATAGCAATTACGAGGGAAAAGTCGAGGAGCAGCAAGCAAAAGAAGAAGATGAACTTCTAGAAAATGAAGAAAATATGCAGGCAGAGAACGAGCGAGAGGAAGATTCTCAGAGTGCTAATGCGGGGGATGTGCAGGCAGAAATTGAAGATTATCCGGAAATTATAGAACCGGAAATCGATATTATCGAGCCGTCTGTACAGGAAAGTCCGTTAGTATTCTCGGATGAGGATGTTTTATCTTGGCCGGTAGATGGAAATGTGCTGATTCCATTTAATATGGAACAAACCGTTTATTTTGCTACATTGGACCAGTACAAATACAATCCGGCGGTCATTATTGCGGGAGAAGTTGGTGAGGAAGTTTGGGCAGCAACCGATGGAAAAGTAACTTCCATCAAGGAGGATGCGCAGACAGGAACAACCGTGACAGTGGATTTGGGTGACGGATACGAAGCTATATATGGTCAGTTAGGTGAACTTCATGTAAAAGAAGGTGACCGCGTAGAAAAAGGAGTCTTAATCGGATATCTTGGTGAGCCAACAAAATATTACAGTGTGGAAGGATGCAATCTGTATTTTCAGTTATTGAAAGATGGAGAGGCAGTAAATCCATTGCATTATTTGGATGTATAAAGGAAAAGGTGCGTTTCAGTTGATACGCACCTTTTTAATGGCCAAAACCAAGTATTTGTAGGTTGTTTAAATCACATAAAAATACAATGACACATAATGACAAACACTTCCGCCCATTACAAACAGGTGGAAAATTTCATGCAATCCAAAGTGCTTAAACTTTTCCTCAAACCAAGGAATCTTCAGTGCATAGATAACACCGCCAATGGTATAGATAATTCCGCCTGCAAGCAACCACCAGAATGCAGCAGGGCTTACCCCGCTCCAAAGTCTTGGAAGGGCGATGATACAAGTCCATCCCATACCTATATATAATATAGAAGAAAACCATTTCGGACAGGTCACCCAGAAGGCTTTAATGATAATTCCGATTAACGCAAAACTCCAGATGATTGAAAGGACAACAATTCCAAAGGTACCTCTTATTACAAGTAAGCAATACGGAGTATAGGTTCCGGCAATCAGAATACAAATCATCATATGGTCAATTTTCTTCAGAATCTTATTAATTTTTTCTGAGATATCATAAAAATGATAGGTGTAGCTGGCTGCATATAATAGAACCATGCTAGCAATATATATAATTGAAGAAGCTAGTACAAGATTAGAACCATGTGCTGCTTTTATAATAAATGGAACGCCCCCGATCAAAGCCATCAACATACCAAGATAATGTGTAATTGCACTTCCCGGATCTTTAAATATTTTCACAGTCATTATTTATACCTCCCAAGATGTAAATACATAGAGTTCGCAATGTAGTATTTAAAACTACATTGTATCATATGAAGATACTACATCAATTATGTGAGAAATGCAAGTAAATTTGTTTACATTTTTCTTAAAAAAGTCTAAAATATGATTGGTATTATAAATTTGTTTTATGAAATCATAAAGGGTATAACCAGATGAAATATTATGTAGACTTAAATAAAGAAGAATTTGCATATATGCAATTATATAGACAAATGAAGAAGGACATTGTTGAAGGGGTTCTCTCCTTTGGAAGTAAATTGCCATCCAAACGTCTGCTTGCTGAGGAAACAGGGGTTAGTGTGATTACAGTGGAGCATACTTATTCCATTCTATGTGATGAAGGCTATATTGAGGCGAGAGAACGAAGTGGGTATTATGTAATTTATCGAGAGAGTGATTTCCAAGTTGTTGCCCAAAGAGATGGAGTTGACAGTGTGATGGCAGATATTCATACAATACGTGACGTATATCATCATGAGCCATCTCGTGAACTGTATCATGGCAAGGCGAAATGTGATTTTCCATTCTCCGTCTTGGCAAAAACCATGCGCCGCGTGTTGACAGACTATAGCGAAGAAATTCTTGTAAAGTCACCAAATCACGGTTGCCTGGAGCTTCGAGAAGCGATTTCTTCTTATTTAAAAAGAACCAACGGGATTATTGTCAGACCGGAGCAGGTTGTCATTGGTTCCGGAGCAGAATATCTTTATAGCTTGATTTTGCAGTTGCTTGGAAAGGATAGAGTATTTGCATTAGAGAATCCCTCATATCATAAAATTCGTCAGGTGTATGAGGCGAACGGGGTTGCTTGTGAGATGCTGGCACTTGGACGAGATGGCATTAAGACCAGTGAGTTAGGGAAAACGAGAGCAACGGTTCTTCATATTACCCCATTTAATAGTTTTCCAAGCGGAGTGACTGCAAGTATATCAAAGAGACAGGAATATTTGCGTTGGGCGGATAACCGAAATGGGTATATTATTGAAGACAATTATGATTCGGAACTTACTGTTTTGAAAAAAAATGAGGATACGGTTTTCTCCCTTGCAAATAATAATACTGTCATCTATTTAAATACATTTTCTCAAACCATTGCGCCGTCAATGCGTATTGGATATATGGTTTTGCCGGAGATTCTGGTTGAACAGTTTGAAAATAAATTGGGATTTTATTCATGTACAGTTCCCGTATTCGAACAATATGTGTTGGCAGAACTCATCCGTAGTGGGGATTTTGAACGTCATATTAATCGAGTACGCCGTGAACGAAGAAAATCAAAATAAATCTGGTTATATAAAATTTTCCTAATTTGGATATTTGTCTATTACCAAGAAAAAGTATAATGGGACTTATGAATAACAGCTAAAGGAGAGATTATTATGTCATATAAAAGAGTACTTACGATACAAGATATTTCCTGTGTAGGACAATGCTCGCTTACCGTAGCACTTCCAATTATTTCAGCATGTGGTGTTGAAACTTGTGTACTTCCATCTGCAGTGTTATCTACACATACAGGAGGATTTACAGGTTATACATTCCGTGACCTTACAGAAGATATGCCAAGTATCAAAGACCACTGGGTGAAAGAGGACCTAAAATTTGATGCAATTTATACCGGCTATCTTGGAAGCACAAAACAGATAGATTATGTTGCTGATATTATGGCATCAGTTGGTACAGAAGAATGCGTAAAGGTAGTTGACCCAGCTATGGCTGATAACGGGAAACTATACTACGGCTTCGATATGGAGTTTGTAGAAAGCATGAAAGAGCTATGTGCAAAGGCTGACTATGTTATGCCGAACATTACAGAAGCATGTTTTCTGACAGGAGTAGAGTATAAACAAGAATATGATAGAACATATGTGGATTTATTACTTGAGAAATTAACTGCATTGGGATGTAAAAACATTATCTTTACTGGTATTTCTTATGAATCAGGTAAAACGGGTGTGGTTGTATTAGAAGATGGTAAATATTCGTATTATGAACATGAAAAATTAGCAAATAGTTGTCATGGAACAGGGGACATTTATGCATCTGCATTTGTCGGAGCACTTATGAGAGAAAAAACAGCATGTGAAGCGGCCAAGATAGCAGCAGACTATGCAGTGGAATGTATCAAGAAAACAGCAGAGTTAGATAATCACTGGTATGGGGCGGCATTTGAACCGGTGCTTGGGAAATTAATTACAGCATTAGAAAAATAGATTTTTACAGAAAAAGGTCACATCATTATGATGCGACCTTTTTTCGAGGATTTTAGTAGTTTTCAGCTTTTCTTTCGAAATAAGCTTTAGGGTGAGCACATGTTGGGCAAACCTCAGGAGCTTCTTCGCCTAAGTGGATGTATCCACAGTTGCGGCATTTCCATCCTAATGGAGATTCACCTTTGAATGTGTTACCTTCTTGTAAATGTTTCAATAATCTGTTGTAGCGTTCCTCATGAGATTTTTCTACAGCAGCTACCAAACGGAATTTTGCAGCTAATTCTGGGAAACCTTCTTCGTCAGCTTCCTGAGCCATACGAGCGTACATATTTGTCCACTCATCATTTTCACCTTCTGCAGCCCAGATTAAGTTTTGAGCTGTATCACCTAAACCGTGGAATTCTTTAAACCACATTTTTGCATGTTCTTTTTCTTGGTCTGCTGTTTCAAGGAAAAGAGCAGCGATTTGTTCAAAACCGGCTTTCTTAGCTACAGATGCGAAATAAGTGTATTTGTTACGAGCCTGAGACTCACCTGCAAATGCTTCCATTAAATTCTTTTCTGTTTTTGTTCCTGCATATTTAGACATTGTTCATATCCTCCTAAAATTTTATCTTATGCTTCTTCGAAAACTTCTTTTCCTAAACTACACCAAGGGCAGAGCCAATCTTCCGGCACATCCT
>JAZRPT010000154.1:0-37423 GCA_045649385.1 Faecalimonas sp.
CGTTACCTTTGCAGTTAACTCAGCCCAGGCACCCTTGCGGCACCCGGAAGGTTCTACTTAGTGCTGCTTCGTTCCCGACCTGACACGGTTCATAGATTTCCGTCGCGCAAGACCCAAACATCTACGCCACTTACAAAGGGCAGCCTTACAGAGAAGAGCCCTCCATGCAACATCACCCCTACTATAGCGGATTGTAGGTACAAGGTACCGCTAACACCCCGGCTGCACGGTTATTTATTATACTATTGTTTTTGTTCAAATGTCAATGCTCTTGGCGCTTTTTCTCTCTCAATTCCTTGAAAAAACTTGTCATCATATTACTACATTCTTCGCCAAGAACACCGATTTCCAGTTCAACCTGGTGGTTGAATTCTTCCATTTGTAATAAATTTAAAATAGAGCCAGCGCATCCTGCTTTTGGATTCATACATCCAATTACCACTTTTTTCATACGTGATTGCACAATTGCCCCAGAACACATTTGGCACGGCTCCAATGTCACATACATGGTACAATCTTCAAGCCGCCAGTCATCCATTTTTTTACTTGCTTTTTTTATCGCCATTAACTCTGCATGGGCCAGCGTATTTTTATCAATTGTTCTTCGGTTATAGCCCCTTCCGATTATCTTCCCTTCATAGACAATCACACATCCAATGGGAACTTCACCGAGTGCGTACGCTTTCTTTGCCTGTCGAATGGCTTCCTTCATATATTTTTCGTCTTGTGTCATCATAGGTCAATTATAACTCAGGAAATGGGAATCTGTCGACACCAATATCCGAAATCTTCAAATGTATTCTTTTCATTTTCTTCCAACTTCAAATCCACATCGGTCAATCTGCGAAATTCCGGAAAACCAAAAGTTTTTGCAGCTACTTGTTCCTTCTCATGAAAAACTCCTGGCACTCCCAACCAAATCTTCCCGTTTTCTTCTATGTATAACAAATGGTGATAATTATGATAACCATGAAGCAAGAAACTGTTATTAGCAATACGCCACTCCTTGCGCGGAAAACGTGAGATGTCCTGCCTTGAAATCTTCTCATAGGTAATGTTTCGTGGAGGAATGTAAGTGTCAATTTCTTCCTGGTCCGGCAGAATCGGAGTAATCTGCTGTTCTTGCAAACCCGGTCGTACCCCCTGTGGAGTCTGCATGTTGTCTATAGGTTGCTGTATCTGTGGAAGTGGAGGTTGTTCTGTCATATCCTGTGGTATTTCAGGCACAGGTGGTTGCTGCTGTGTCGTTGGCTCTTCTTCCACTGGTAGCATCTCTGCCTCCCAACCACCTATATATTTTTCACCATTGTCCTTTTGAAACAGTATCCCCTGTATGCGGTCCACGTCCTTTGCGTAAATCTGTATGATATATTTATCCAACTGTTTTTCTATCTTCATGAACCCAATGTTACGCACTCTTTTCCCATCTTGGTATTCATACAAGTACTGAGTAGTTTGCTCCATATTCGTTCTCCTTTCGAATCTTGTCTACTACTCACTTTATTCATCTTGTCCCCAAAATAGACCAAAAGTTTATTTCCCATAATAATCCTGCAAATATTCTTCCAGAGTAACCCCAAGTTGCATAATCTTCGTTGCGTCCTCAACTCCAACATAGCGATAATGCCACGGTTCATAAATAATCCCAGTAATGTTTGTTTTCTCTGGTGGATATCTCAAAATAAATCCATATTTATGGCAATTCTCCTTCAGCCATTTCGCCTCAGCGGTTGTTTCCTGGCGCTCGTCCAACTCTGTAAATTGATTAGAAATCAAATCCAGAGCCAACCCCAAAGCGTGCTCGCTCGTACCCGGAAGTGCTACATTTTGGGAGGTTTCATTAAACGCATCCCAGTAACTCATGCCATCCCGCACCCGTTCCTTCATGGAATCTCCAAAAACCTGTTCCTGTCTTTCAACAGAACGATATGCAGAGCAAATGTCAATATGCAATCCTGCTTTCTTTGCATCAGCAAGCATTTCTTTTGCCGCATCTAAAATTCGCGCGTCTACACTGAGTCCTTCCTCCAACTCCATCAATTGCGGAACATATCCTTCTTCCATCGGATGTTGGCCATTGACAAGAACCATATTCCAAGGAAGTTCTACCTTTTCCTCATGCAACTGTTCTTTTAAATCATATAACTGCTTTTCTACTTCTTTTAATTTCTTGTCTTCCTTTTCCTGCACCTCAGCAACCGCCTGAGCAACCTTCTTTTCGGACTGCTTTTCTTCCTTGGCACGACCCATGCCATTTCCGAGTATTCCTCCAACCACCAGCGCAATTATCGCATATATCGCTAACCGCTTATGTTCCTTCGGCATCTTTCGAAGTTTGATTTTTATTCCTTTTATACACCAACCAATAAACTTCTTTATATCCATTGTTTCTCTCCCTTTATTTATTCTCCCAATAATCTAACACGCATTTTTCCCCAAATGCGTTCCTGAAAATATGCATACGCAATTTCAAATACAACTAACGCAACTTGTCCCAAAAGCAGAAAAAGAATCAACAACCCTTTTGCAATTTCTTTCGTGAACAGGATTTGTGGCATAAATAATAACGTAGGAACATATAAAACATTAAAAATCAAATATTTTCCTATCCACAATTTCGTTTTTCGGTGTGTCATCCTTGGTGCATCTGCAATCTTCTTCCATATAAATTCAACCAGCCAAATATAAAATGCCATTCCTCCAAATGTGATGCAATATAATTTGTTTGGGACTAATAATATATTAAGCAATATACTGGCGATTAAAAATGCAAAACCTAATCTTAGCCCCCACTCTCGTATGGCTATTCCAACACAGAAAGATGCTGCAATGATAAAAAATAAAGTATTTGTCTCCAGCATCATTCCTAAATAAATAAACACAACAGTAAAAGCTGCCAAAAGGCCTGCTGTAGCAATTTTTCTAGAATTTACATGCATGCGCACAAGTCTCCTCCCATACACTCACACATAGTATCCAAACACCATAAATCACAGCAAAGATTTCCTGTACCGTATGATTGCCGTCCATATCCATATCCTGTATTCTGATAACGTTGTGCTCTAAATTGCATTTGGTTTGCAAAATTCACATACTCCATATTATTTGGTTCCATAGCCGCTGCCTGTTTCGCATGCTCCACCGCAACCAAATTATTTCCGATTCCCATGTTTGCAATAGCACTGTAATAATACCACATTGCACTGCGATTATTGATATTGGCCAATACATTGAGCGCTTCATGGAAATGTCGCGAGTTAATATAATTTCTTGCCGCCTGAAGCTCCACTGTTTCCTGATTAGAGCTGGTGCCACTGTATGACTGCCCATTTGTAGAGTACGTGTAACCACCATGTTCCCGCTCTTTCATAATCTGGTCATATGCTGCCTGCACCTCTTTGAACTTTTCTTCTGCCAAATCAGCAAGCGGATTATCCACATAGGAATCCGGATGATACTTTTTACACAATTGTCTATATGCTTTCTTTATCTCATCATTGCTAGCGTTACGAGGAACGCCTAACACATCATATGGATTGTTCACTTTCTTTGTCCTTCCTTTTTTTATCGAATTTATCCCAAACGCCTGCGTATAAAATATTTCTCAAGATTTCAGCATCTTCTATACAAGGCAACGTTTCAAACTGCGCCGTACATTCTGCAATGACACAGTTCAACATTTCTTCGCACCTATCATCAAACTCTTTCTCTTGATATAAGGAAATAAGTGGATTGTATTTATTCCCCTTTATATCATCAGACACATCATCATACGCATCCATGATATAAATGAATTTCCCAAGATAAAATCCCATCTTGCGAAGACGGTCTTCCCAAATATCTTCTTTATAGGCAAATAATTCCCCCATCAATTCCCCGAAATATCTGGCAACAATGTCAATGTCGGTTTCGTTTCTTTCTTCACATTGTTGCAGCCTGGCAAGACATTTACTAATGGCCTCGCATTTCCCAAAATATTTTTGTTCTAATTTCAGGAATGTACGGCGGTATGCGCGAAGACCGGCGTAACTGATATACTTTCTCTCGTCCTTCCAATCATCTAACAGTTTGTAATAAGTTAGGATAATGTTCATATCTGCCGCATATTCGGTAATCTCGTTGTAAAGCATTTTTTGCTTTTTCATCGGATGAACGATGCATCTTTGCTCTCTTCTCGTCAACTCTCTTTCATAAAGAGAGTTTAAAAGGATAACTAAAAATGTCATGTCATAGGTAAGGGTTACTTGCCCAAGAAAACCATATCGTTCGCGGAGCACTTTGCAGAGTCCACAATAATATGCTTTGTACTTATAGAACTCTTTCATTTTGAGTTCGGGCTTATTAGCCAATACATATCCGAACATTTTTTGCTTCCTTTCATACGGGATTTTATCCATTATAACACAATCATTTTTCCTTTTGTGAAAAATCACAAAAACTTAACAGAACCTTTAGATTTCTAATGGCACACCCAAACATCCCTCCGGCATATCTACTTGAAAATTATCTGCTATCGTTGCTCCGACTACCGCAAAGGTCTCCTGTCTCGGAAGCAAACCGCCTTCCTTCATGGACGGCGACCACGCAAGAAACGGGACTTTCTCTCTAGTATGGTCCGTGCCAGTATGTGTCGGATCATTCCCATGATCTGCAGTTAAAATTAACAAATCTTCTTCCCGCAGAAGTGGTAACAATTCTCCCAATTTCTCATCAAATACTTCCAACTCTTTTGCATAACCGGCAACGTCTCTACGATGCCCCCATAAAGCATCAAAATCTACTAAATTCACAAAGCAAAGCCCTGTAAAATCTCCTTTTGCAATCTCTATGGTCTGGTCCATCCCATGCACAGACGATTTTGATTTGTACACATCAGTAATACCTTCGCCCGCAAAAATATCGTTAATCTTTCCAACCGAAATAACTTCATATCCCGCATTCTTCAAGGCGTTTAAAACGGTCTCATTGTTTGGCTTAATCGCATAATCGTGGCGATTGGCCGTTCTTTTAAATTCTCCTTTTTTCAACCCCACATAAGGTCTTGCAATCACACGTCCAACCTTCCACTCGTCTTTCATGGTCAATTCTCTCGCAATCTCACAATAACGATAAAGAGTGTCTAACCCCATAATGTCTTCATTTCCACAAATCTGCAACACCGAATCTGCGGATGTATAGACAATCAAATGTCCTTTCTGAACTTCTTCCTCAGCCAGTTCTTCCAAAATCTCAGTTCCGCTGGCACTCTTGTTGCCGATAATCGTTCGGCCTGTGCGTTTGGAAAGTTCATCAATCAACTCCTGTGGGAAACCATGCTCCGTAAAAGTCCGGAACGGTGTATCTGTATAGATCCCCATCATCTCCCAGTGTCCGGTCATGGTGTCCTTCCCCATACTTTTTTCGCTCAGTTCTGCATATTTAGCAAGTGGCTCAGCAACAGGCTCCACGCCTTTTAACTGACATAAATTTGCTATTCCTAATTTCTGCAGGTATGGAATCTTTAAAAAATCTGTATGTTCTGCAATGTGTCCCAATGTATTCACACCGGCATCACCGTAATCTTTTGAATCAGCCATTTCTCCAATTCCCAGAGAATCTAACACAATTGTAAAAATACGTTTGTATTGCATTGCAACAACTCCTTTTCATTTCCTTAAAAGAAAAAAGGTACTGAACCTTGCAAGATTCAGTACCCAGTGCGCGATCAGGGGCTCGAACCCTGGACACCCTGATTAAGAGTCAGGTGCTCTACCAGCTGAGCTAATCGCGCATTGCATTTCACAACGCAAAGTATATTATATATTGCTTTTCCAAGAAATGCAAGTCTTTTTATTAAAAATTTGTACAGTCATCTTTTTCACCGCATTTTTTGAGTTTGCACTTAGGATTCAGTATTTTATAAACCTCCCAAAACGACTTTCGGAATCTTCTTACGCACCTCTGATATGTTTTACAATGATAAAACACCTGGCAACGACATCTCATAAAAATACCCACTTCTCTTTTTTATTAATATATCCTTTTAGCAATCAATTTGTGAATTGGATTTCCTTGTGCTGAAAACTTTTCTTCATATTCTGTCATGACATTTCCCTCATTCATGATTTCATCATGATGCAAATCAAAAGTAAACGCCTGCAGTTTCCATCCCGCTTCCTCTACTTGCTCCAATGAAAATTCGAACAACGGACGGTTATCGGTCTTGAATTCGACCATACCCTCTTTCGCCAATACCTTTTCATACTGTGCAAAAAATACAGTAGAAGTCAGTCTTCTTCTTGCGTGTCTTGCCTTTGGCCACGGATCAGAGAAATTCAAATATATTTTTCCCACTTCTTCTTCATCAAATACATCCGGGAGTTCCATTGCATCCATACATATGAAGCGGACATTGGTAAGCTCACAAAATTCTTCTGTGTCGTATTTCTCCAATGCACGCAATAACACACTGGAATATCTCTCGATTCCTATATAGTTTATATCCGGATTCCTCTTTGCAAGGTTTAAAATAAACTGCCCTTTTCCCATGCCGATTTCCACGTGAATCGGATTATCATTTTCAAAAAGTGTGTTCCACTTTCCCTTATACTCTTTACTTTCCTTTACAGCAATCGGATGACGTTTAATAACGTCATCCGCGCCTGGTATATTTCTTAATCTCATGTTAGCCCTCTCTAAAATTCAAAAATGGCAACGCCATACGGTGGCAAATCATAAGCAAATGAATACGGTCTTCCATCACATTCTGATTTTTCCGCTTTGTAAACCTGTGGGCGTTCCTTGCCACTTCCACCATATTTCAGCTCATCGCTGTTAATCGTTAATTTGTATTGTTTGTTTTTCGGCACACCAACTCGATAATCCGGTCTTGCCATTGGCGTCATATTGCAAATGAACAACAGGTTCTTCTTGCCATCTTTTGAATGTCTTACAAAACTGTAAATACTTCTGTCTGCATCATCCGCATTAATCCATTCAAAACCTTCCCAACTGTCATCGCACTCATACATTGCCTTATTTTTCTTGTATAAATGCAATAAGTCTTTGGTGAATTCCTGTACATTTCTATGCCATTCCTCCCCAAGCAAGTACCAATCCAGTTCTCTCGCCTCGCTCCATTCCTGCAGTTGGGCAAAATCTTGTCCCATAAACAGCAATTTCTTTCCGGAATGTCCCATCATAAATGCATAACCAGCCTTCAGATTCGCAAATTTATCAAATCCAAGACCTGGCATCTTATTTAACATAGAACATTTCAAATGTACCACCTCATCATGAGATAATACCAACACGTAATTCTCGCTATAGGCATAACTCATAGCAAACGTCATATTGTAATGAGCGCCTTTTCTGAAATATGGATCAAGCTTCATATATTCTGTAAAATCATGCATCCATCCCATGTTCCACTTCATGCTAAAACCAAGTCCGTCATCTTCCGGTTTTCCGGTCACTTTCGGCCATGCAGTAGATTCTTCTGCAATCATCATAACTCCCGGATTTCTTCCTATTATCACGGAGTTCAAATGTTTGAAAAATTCAATTGCATCCAGGTTCTGATTTCCACCATATTTATTCGCCACCCATTGACCATCTTCTTTTCCGTAATCCAAGTACAACATAGATGCAACCGCATCTACACGTAGACCGTCAATGTGGAAATGTTCTACCCAGAACAATGCATTTGCCAAAAGGAAATTCTGTACTTGCGGTCTTCCGAAATTGAAGATTTTGGTTCCCCAGTCCGGATGCTCCCCTTGTCTTGGGTCTGCATGTTCAAAAACAGCAGTTCCATCAAACATCGCTAATCCATGGGCATCTTTCGGAAAATGTGCAGGTACCCAATCCAAGATAACACCGATATTATTTTTGTGGAAGTAATTAATCATATATGCAAAATCTTCCGGCGTTCCATAACGGGAAGTAGGCGCATAATATCCTGTAACCTGATAGCCCCATGAACCATCAAATGGATACTCCGCAATCCCCATAAGTTCAATATGGGTGTAGCCCATTTCTTTGATATATTTTGTTGCTTCTACTGCGAATTCACGATAGGAATAGAATCCATCATCGTCTCTGCCCGGATGACGTTTCCACGAACCAATATGCACTTCATAAATGGATACCGGATTCACATGATAATCCCATTGGTTACGCGCTTCCATCCATTTCGTATCTGACCATTTCAAGTCGGAAATATCACTTACTCTGGACGCATTCCCCGGTCTCACTTCTGCATGATTCGCAAATGGGTCTGCTTTATACAAGTATTCTCCCTGCATTGTTTCAATACAATACTTATATAACGCGCCCTTCTTTACTCCTTTTATATAGCAGGTGTAAATTCCCAACGGCTCCTTACGGTTCATTGTATGAACACCCGGCTGCCAATCATTAAAATCTCCCACAACAGATACGGAGGCCGCATTTGGTGCCCACACAGCAAAATAGACCCCCTGGTCTTTGCCCTCCTGTACAATGTGAGAACCCATTTTTTTATAAATCTCATAGTGGTTGCCTTGGCCAAACAGATATTGGTCCAATTCGCCAACTTCATATGCTTTGCTCATATCTTTATACTCCTTTGCCAACTGGCTTTCATTAATATACTTATTATATATTATAATATTGTAAAAAAAAAGAGTTTTGAGGTATTTCCTTCCCCAAAACTCTTTTGGCTATCTAAAATCTTCTTCTTTTAAAATAATGCGGTCAGACTCATCTTTGTTCCTTCCAACTAATTTCTTAACCAGCTTCTTAAAGGTTGTTCTGTTCGCATTTTCAATGGCATCATCTATAATTGCCTTTACATCTGCAACAGTTACTACCTTTTCTTCTCTTTGAAGAATATCAATATCGCTGTACAGTGCAAGAATTCCCATTTCGTCAATCTTATATCCGTTTTCTTTTGCATAGGTCTGACCAAATGTTACAAGCTCATCATTGATAAATACCGGTAGGTCAATACGAGAAGTAAATTTTTTCCCAAAGTTCGGGAACTCTTTTAAAAGTCTTTCTATTGGTTTTCTTTCGTCTTCCATAACAACAAGAAGTTCTCCTGTTTGTCCTTCCATCAACTCACACAAATCCTCGATTGTATTGCGTTTTAACTTAGATGCCTTTTCGATAACAAGTGCTCCGCCATGGAGCTTTTTCACAATCTCGCTTACATTCTTCTGGTTCAAAGCTTCTGCTTTTACAATCGCAACCTTTCCTTGTTTCATTCTTCTGGACTTTTGAATGGCTTTCACAATGTTGACCGCAAGAACCGTCTTTCCAGAACCTCTTCGACCAACAATTAATACATTTCCTATTCTCGATGTGCCATATCTTGCTTTACACATCTTGTCGTCATGAAGAACCTTTACAATCTGTTCGCTCATTCCGTGTACCGGAACAAAATATGAGAATAATTTCTTTTGTTCTTCCGTAAGACCTGCTTTTATTCCGATATCGCTATGTGCTTCCAAATCATAACGTCCCTGTACCACAAATCCGGTATCATAAGGTGTACCTGCATTCGAAAATTCTTCTGGAACATAAGCTGGAATACTAGTGTTTTCCATAACCAGTTCTTCCATCGGCGATTCATCCGGAACATCTACTCTTGCTGCATTTGCCAATGCTTTTGCAGACAACGCAATCTCTTGCGTATTTCCTAGTTTGATACCTTCATCTTCATCCTCAACTCTTGGTTGAACTTCACCCATGCTTTCGATTTCTTTTGCAACCATTTTTTCAATAGCTACAGTCTGAGTATATGTGGTGTCAATTTCAGGTACATCTGATGCTACGGCATCTTCCACACTTGCAGGCTCATCCGGCATGGCAATGAATTCGTCCACTTCTTCTTTACCTGGGAGCTTAATCTCCATCGCAGACAATTGTTCTACTACCTTCTGTAACAGTGGCTTGTCCTCTGTTACTTCCTCCAATTCTTTTGCTGTCTTCTGCGCATCAATCTCTGCAGACTCAGCTTCCAGTTCTTCCATTAATTTTCTAACATCGTCAGATAAAATTTCTTCCTTTTCTTCTTCCGCCTTTTCAACTTCTGCAGCAATTTCCGCTTTCTCTTGTTCCACACGTTCGAATTCTGCCTGAATCATCTGTGCGTTTTCCTTCTGCTGCTCTTGCCAGTCCTGAACAATCTCCTCGATGGACATGGTCGGTTTCGCTTCGGCGGTTGGCTCCTCTGCAACTTCTTCTTTTACCTCCTGGACTTCTTCAGCAGAATCTGCTTCAACCTCATTTTCGTCAGCGTTTGGCTCCTCTGCAGGTTCTTCAGTTGTAGCCACCTCCGGTACAATCTCCTCTGCTATTTCCACAGGTGCTTCTTCTACCACAGGTATGGCCTCAACCGCAGGTGCCTCCTCAGTCTCAGCGGACTCTTCAACTTGCGTTGTCTCTTCTACCACAGGTGCCTTCTGTGCTTCCAAACGGCTCATGTACTTCTCGTGTTGCAATGGAGTTAACGGCTTATACTGCATCTTCAATTCCATTGCCTTATAAATATATTTACCTTCGCTGAACCAAAGAATCAAATCATCGCATTCTTCCAAACACTCAGAAATCATTCCTGCCTCTTTATACAGCCCCGCGAGTTCAAATGCCCATTTCTCAACATATTCTACTTTTTTAAATTCCTCTAGAACAGCAATCTGCTCTGTAATCGGTGCATTCTTGCTTTTTAAAATCTTATATTTAAAAACAAATTGATTCGGGTCATTCGGAGCTAAAGCCACAAATTCCTCATAGCAATCCATAGCTTCTTTCACTTCATCCATTTTAAGTGCTAATGTTCCAAGACGATAAATAATCTTCTTGCTGTCAGGTTGGCGATCATATGCCAAGAACAAAATATCTCTACTCTTTTGATATTCCCCATTATATTCATAAACTTCGCTCACCGCACATAGAACTGCCACGTTTTTCACCTTGCGCCAGTCAATGCTTTCTGCTATCTCATAAGCTTCTTTATATGATTTGCTCTCTAAGCACTTGAGCATTTGTTCAGTTTTTTGACGATATTCGTGTTTATCCACTGTATTTCACCCCTGTTAAAAACTTTTATACATATGGATTATTTTATCACACACAACATGCAATGTCAAAAAGGATGTAACAAAAATGTAACATTTTTTTGCAACTATTCAGCTACAAATAAAATGGCAGCCATCATAACCTTTTATAATGACTGCCATTTAATATTCATTTGTATTCATATATTTTCTATTCTCACATTTGGAGGATATTCGTGATATAAACCTGTTCGCCTGTCTCATTAAAGTTATATCAATTTCCATCTTCCTTTACTTTATTTGATGTTTCTTTACACATCTTATTTTTATAACTTTAATTTTTTTATGTGGTATTTTTTTCAATATGTTTGCAAATATATCATCTTTCCCTTTTTCATCCAGATTTACTTATACTCTCCAAATCCCTTTTTTACATTTTCATATTTTTCTGGAATTATAATCTATGGTAAAGGCTTTCATCACAGGTCATTACATTTGCCATACCACTAACATATTGAATTATGCACTCTAAGTTGTCCACCGGATTCTCAGCCTCCCTTTCCCTCAACTATTCTTAAAGAAATTCTTTTTCTTCTAAACTTCTATAAGAAAATTCCTCTTTCTTTAAGTGGTTTGTTTTGTTGTATTCATATTAACATCGGGATTTCTATTTGTCAATACTATTTTATGTTTTTTATAGAATTATTTTTCTATTTGTTTTAATTGTGTTAATTGTCTGAAAATTATATATTGTTCTAAACAAAAGAGCCACCACACACAAGTGCGACAGCTCTTTTGATTATCTTAGCCTTTATAATAATTAATCAAGCAACCTTTCAAGATAATCTCTCTCTCATTATCCGTCAGGTCTCCAAGTTTTAACTCGATTTCTTTCAGCCCGTCGGCTACTACAAATGCTTTGATTCCATCCCATTTTTCTTCCACTGCTTTTCTTACATCCGGAACGAAGATGTAGTCACCATTCTTGAAACTTAATGCTTCATGGTCTTCTCCTGTGATAAACGGAAGCATACCCCAGTTGATCAAGTTCGAACGATAGCGTTTTGTCGCATACTCATTTGCAATGTTTGCCCATCCACCAAGAACTTTCTGGCAAGATGCCGCCTGCTCACGAGCCGAACCATCTCCTGGTTTCACTGCGAAAATGGTACTTCCTACGCCTACGTTTCCTTCTCCAACTTCCGGATATGCGGCACGGATTGTTGCCATTACCGGTTTTAATTCCTCTAACACTTCTAATGGACATGTGCCGGCCTCAATTGCTTTTTGTGCTTTTTGTACTTCTTTTGCACGTCCAACATATGCAGGGTCTTTACGCGATAAAGCAAACTCTGCAAGTCCCAGTGGATTAGAACGATAACTTGATGTTTCACCAGACGGAATCAATTCATCTGTTGTTGTTACAGGGTCATGAATTTCTGAAACAACTTTCAGTACTAAATTTTTCGGAAGCGCTGACATTGCTGGCCAGTCCTTGATGTTCGGTCCAAATTGGATCTCTACATCCGGGTCTGCAACTCCCTTACTGTCAAATACACGATTTGCATAAATGCTTGCATCAAAGTGATATTTCGGTGCCTTGTATTCTACATCCATCACATCTGCTGCTGATGTCAAGTAACCTTTGTTTGCTGCTGTTGCTGCAATGGAACGAGCATCCATAAGAGCAACAGAAGAAATCTGACCGCTTTGTAACTTAGAACCTTCGCGGTTCGGGAAGTTTCTGGTTGAATGGCGGATACTGAATGCATTGTTAGCCGGTGTGTCTCCTGCACCAAAACAAGGTCCACAGAAGGCTGTTTTCACAATGGTACCTGCCGCCATAAGGTCAGCTACTGCACCATTTCTTACAAGTTCCATATAAACAGGTGTACTTGCCGGATATACACTAAGTGTAAATGCATCTGAACCAATATTTTTACCACGCATGATATCTGCTGCTGCACAAATATTTTCAAATCCACCACCTGCACAACCTGCAATAATACCTTGCTCTACATACAATTTACCATTGCGGATTTTATCCTGAAGCGAGTATTCTACTGCCCCGTCAAGACTTACCAACGCTCTTTGTTCTACATCATGAAGTACGTCTTTGAGATTTGCGTTTACTTCATCAATTGTGTACACATTACTTGGGTGGAATGGCATTGCAATCATAGGTTTGATTTTGCCCAAGTCCACATAAACTACACCATCATAGTAAGCCACTGCGCCTGGATTTAATTCTTTATAATCTTCTACACGTCCATGTGTTTCGTAGAATTCTTTGATGGTTTCATCTGTTTTCCAGATAGATGAAAGACAGGTTGTTTCCGTTGTCATAACGTCGATTCCTATACGGAAATCTGCACTAAGTTTGGCAACACCAGGTCCCACAAATTCCATAACTTTATTATTTACATAACCATTACCAAATGTTGCACCGATGATTGCAAGGGCAACGTCCTGTGGACCCACACCAATGGATGGTTCCCCATCTAAGTAAATGGCAACAACACCCGGCATCTTAATGTCATATGTCTTGTTTAACAATTGTTTTACAAGTTCCGGACCACCTTCACCCATTGCCATTGTACCAAGGGCACCATAGCGGGTATGACTGTCAGAGCCGAGAATCATTTTTCCGCCGCCTGCCAGCATTTCTCTTGCAAACTGGTGAATAACCGCTTGATGAGGAGGAACATAAACTCCACCATATTTCTTGGCACAGGTAAGTCCAAACATATGGTCATCCTCGTTAATCGTACCACCAACTGCACATAAACTATTGTGGCAATTTGTCAAAACATACGGTATTGGGAACTTCTCCAATCCAGACGCTCTTGCTGTCTGAATGATTCCGACAAATGTAATATCGTGAGAAGTTAATTTATCAAATTTAATCTTTAGGCGGCTCATATCTGAAGCCGTGTTGTGTTCTTTTAAAATTCCATATGCAATGGTTTGTTTTGCAGCTTCTTCTTTTGTAATGCCTTGACAAACCTCCGCATCTTCTACAAGTTGTGTTCCGTTTACAAGGAACGCGCCTTTGTCATATAATTTTATCACTTTTGTTTCCTCCTGGTGTTGTCTGTTTTACTCTTGATTTCTCAAGAACTTCATATGGTCAGATACCATAAGTGCAATCTTAAACGTAAGTGCATCATCGAATTTTTTCACATCAAGACCGGTTGTTCTTGTGATCTTATCCAATCTGTATCCCAAAGTATTACGATGCAAATACATTTTACGTGCTGTCTCAGAAATATTTAAGTTATTTTCGAAGAATGAATTTACTGTCACCAATGTTTCTTTATCAAACTGTCCGATTGCATTTCCATGGAATACCTCTTGCAAGAACATCTCGCAAAGAGAAATCGGCAGCTGGTGAATGAGACGTCCAATTCCTAATTCATTGTATGCAAGAATATTTTTCTCCACGTAGAAAATGCGTCCCACATCCAATGCCATGCTCGCCTCTTTATAGCATTTTGATACATCTTTAAGTTCTTCTATGATTGTTCCATAGGCAACGCGAACTGCTACCATCGCTTCTGAACCAAGTGCATCTACAATTGCATTTGCAATCTCGTTTACTTCATTGTAGTCATCTGTCTTTTCCAAGGCTTTAATCAAAATAATATGTCCTTCATCTACAGATGTTACAAAATCTTTTGTACCTGTTGAATACAGGCTTTTCATTGCCTCAAATGCAATCGTATCTCCCTGCTTCTTTGGCTCTACAACAAATACGATACGTTTTGCTTCGATATCCACACCCATCTTTTTGGCTTGATTATAAACATCTACCAAAAGCAAATTGTCTAAAAGCAACTGTTGGAAGAAGTGATTTTTATCTATTCTCTTTTCGTACAATTGGTTGACATGTTCAAACTGACTCACACAGAGTTTCCCCAGAACCTCTACGTTATCTATCATGTCATGAATGCAGAATACATAAATCGGTTCCTCATCGCAACATATTGCAAAACATGTGGTGCCTTTTCCGGATTTCAAAAATACATTCACATTTTTCGAAACTTCTACAATATCTTCCGTTGTACTTGCGAGACATTTTCCCTGCAAGCTCCAAACAGAGCATTCCTCGTTTATAATTTCTTTCATTTCTTCAATCATTTTAAGTAAAATGTGGTTTGCTAACAATTTGTCATTACCTCTTTTCGTATTTTAAATAAGGCATAAAAGCCAAAGCTACCTTTTGGTATCTCTGGCCCCTGCTTTTTAATTATAATCTCTTTAATAGTTCTTCTCTTTCTTTTTCATAACCCGGTTTTCCAAGTAATGCAAACATATTTCTCTTGTAATCTTCAACACCTGGTTGATTAAATGGATTAACGCCTAAAATATAACCACTTACACCACAAGCAAATTCAAAGAAGTAGAACAACTGTCCAAGATAGAATTCATTTTGTTCTGGAATCTGAACCATAACGTTTGGTGTTTGTCCATCTGTATGAGCAAGGATTGTTCCATTCATTGCATTTTTATTTACAAAATCTACTGTTTTTCCTGCAAGATAGTTGAGACCGTCTAAGTCAACTGCTTCTTCTTTCAGTACAATTTCTTCTGCAACTTTTTCAACATTAAGAACAGTTTCAAACATGATGCGTGAACCATCTTGAATAAATTGTCCCAATGAGTGAAGGTCTGTTGTTAAATCAAGAGATGCCGGGAAAATGCCTTTCTGGTCTTTTCCTTCGCTCTCGCCATAAAGTTGTTTCCACCACTCAGAAATATAGTGAAGTGATGGCTCGTAGTTAGCCAAAACCTCGATCGATTTACCCTTGTTGTGTAAAATATTACGAACTGCTGCATATTTCAATGCGTCGTTTTCTTCAAATGGTGCTTCTAACGCAATCTGTCTTCCTGATGCAGCACCTTCCATTAATTTATCAATGTCTGCGCCACTAACTGCGATTGGAAGAAGACCTACTGCTGTAAGCACAGAGAAACGTCCTCCCACATCATCCGGCACAACAAATGTTTCATATCCTTCTTCCGTAGCAAGACCCTTTAAGGCTCCTCTACATTTATCTGTCGTAGCATAAATTCTCTTAGCTGCACCTTCTTTGCCATATTTGTTTTCCAAAAGTTCTTTGAAAATACGGAAAGCAATAGCCGGCTCAGTAGTTGTTCCCGATTTAGAGATAATGTTAACAGAAAAATCTCTTTCCCCGATTACATCAATCAAATGTCTCATATATGTACTGCTGATATTGTTACCAACAAAATAAATTTCCGGTGTTTTGCGAACTTCTTTTGAAACCATGTTATAGAAATTGTGTCTCAAAAATTCAATAGCTGCTCTTGCACCAAGGTAGGAACCGCCAATACCAATCACCAATAATACTTCGGAATCATTTTTAATTCTTTCTGCAGCCTCTTTAATACGTGCAAATTCTTCTTTATCATAGTTAACCGGCAAATCAATCCATCCGAGAAAATCATTACCTGCTCCTTGTCTGCTCACAAGTAATTCTGCAGCATCTTTTGTGATTTTACTCATATATTCCACTTCATGTTCTTTGATGAATCCATTTGCTTTTGAATAATCAAATGTCACTTTATTGCTCATTTTTATCTTCCTTTCTGTTTATAACCTCATAGTCGATACTATTTTATCAAATATGCCCCGGTTAATCAAGCCAAAAACTCCTCTAAAATAGCACGAATTCGCATTTCTTGCTGACTTCTTTCGTACTCGTCACTGATTTTTTCAACAATTGGCTCTACTTTCTGAGTTTCTTGCTCATTGGCTGTCTCCGTCACAGCGTCTCCCTGCATTTCCTCCTGCTCTATTTCTGCTTGCATCGTCTCAGTTTGAATTTGCTCCTCAGACATTTCCGGATTTACGCCGTGACGTTTCGCATAACGATGAACACAGACATTTTCCAAATACTCCACCATATAATTTCGTGCCGCCTGCAATTGCGTTTTCTCACCAGATACTAATTGTATCAACAACAAAAGTAGCAAGAAAATGCCTGTCCACTGTATGTATTCTACGGTAGTATCCACGAGTCCATCTTTGCGGACACTCTCACAGATTGCAAAAACACCCAGAATCAGAATCATAAGAAACCCTTTTTTCGGAATGCTTCGCCAAGTATTTAGTCGAATTCCACAGACTTTATACTCATACAAATACTTATCCACAAATGCTCCCACATTTTGCACTCGGTCACTAACCATACTGGCATGTTCAAATTTTGCTTTGACTAATTTCATCAGTTTGTGATTGCTCTTTTGTATTTCAGCAGCCTCTTTGACCATTTTTCTAACAGTAAATGCGGAAATGAGTTTCGCCAAAAGACTAATTCCCAACAACATTCCCATGGCACAAAAAATAATTTCTAACATAATAAAAGAGTCCTCCTTCTTTTCTTTCTATCGCGATTATAGCGTAAAATAAGAGATTGGACTCCATGATTCGTATTACAAATTTCTACACCCGTACGGGTTTTGCGTAGTCTTTTTTGTCGTTTTACAATTGCATTGCCTGTTAAATTCTCGGCAACAAATTACGGACAAGCCTTACGGAATGCTCAATTGCTTTCTTCTCAAAGGTTGGGTAATCCATAGTTGCACTGTTGTCAGCTTTATCCGAAATTGCTCGGATTATGACGCACGAAATTTTATTTAAGTAAGCAGCATGTGCAATGGCTGCCCCTTCCATTTCCGTACATTTTGCCTGGAAATTCTTCACTAATTTCTCTTTCACTTCTGCCGAAGAAACAAACTGGTCACCGCTCACAATTCGTCCGGTGAATGTCTGGATATCCGGGTTTGCCTCTTGATTTGCAGCTACTGCCTTTTCAACCAGACTCGGTTCTGCCGGAAATGAAAATGTATCCATTCTCGGAACTTGTCCCAGTGGGTCCCCAAAAATAGTTGCATCCATATCATGTTCTACCAAGTCTGTTGAGATGACCATGTCCCCAATATCAATTGCCGCATCCAAGGAGCCTGCAATCCCTGTATTAATCAGCACGTCTACGTCAAATTTGTCTGCCAGAATCTGTGCACAGATACCTGCATTCACTTTTCCAATTCCACTGCGTACAATTACCACCTGTTTCCCGCACAATATACCCTTGCAAAATTGCATAGATGCGTATTCTACTGTTTCTTCTATGTCCATTTCTTGTTTTAATACTGCAACTTCCTCTTCCATTGCACCGATAATTCCGATTGTCATGTGTTTGTCCTCACTTTTTTTCTTTCATATTATCATAAATGGTTAGGCTTTTGGTGTCAATTACGTTTATACTTGAATATTTAATAAAGTCGATGTATTATATCAACAAATACATTGGAAAACAAAGCAATTAGGAGGATTATCATGAGCTACTCGTATAAAACAAAAGGCGTATGTTCTATGCAAATTAATTTCGATATTGAAGACAACAAAGTACACAATGTGAGATTCCTTGGCGGATGTTCAGGTAATACACAAGGAGTTGCAGCCTTGGTGGAAGGCATGGACGTAAATGATGCCATCTCACGCATGAAAGGCATTAAATGCGGACCACGTGCCACATCTTGCCCAGACCAGTTGGCGACTGCGTTAGAGCAAGCTATTGCAGAATAATTACAAATGTGCTAAATTATTCTCGTCAGTTCGAAACCATCCTGACGTAAAACAAAACTAAGGAGACAACAAAATATGAAAAACAAAAAAGTATTATTTTTAACGCAGGCAGCTATGATAGCTGCTGTCTATGTAATTCTGACAGAAATGTTCGCCCCAATCAGCTTCAGCGTGGGACAAGTGCGTATTGCGGAAGCTCTTACTATTCTTCCGGCATTTACACCTGCAGCCATACCGGGATTGTTTATCGGATGTCTGATTGGAAATGTTTTGGCCGGAGCCGTTATTTGGGATGTTATCTTTGGAAGCATCGCTACTTTGATTGGTGCATACTCCACGCATTTGTTACGCAAAAAGAACAAATTTCTCGCACCACTTCCACCTATTATTTCTAACACAATTATTATTCCATTCATTCTTCGTTACGCATACGGTTTAAAATATGCCGTACCATTTATGATGCTAATGATTGGGATTGGGGAAATCATTTCCTGTGGTGTTCTTGGAATGATTCTTTACACACCACTGCAAAAACACAGAAATAGAATATTTAAAACTTCGTAGATATTGAAAAGAGAAGACCAAATTGGCCTTCTCTTTTTCTATTCTATCTCACATATGCAATAAATGTCTTTCCACTTCCTTGCAACATCTCGTCTACCTTTTCAAAGGTGCTGGTGAAAATGCTTCCACTATTTGGCTCAACATAAGTCACTGTCTTCGCATCGTAGCCAATCAACAAAATTGCACTAGACCCGTCTTTCATTGCGATGACAGGCACACCCTTGTCAATCAGATAACACATGGCTTTGGAAGAACAGCCACGAAAACGTAATACTTCCTTCCCTAAATGCTTTTGCATCACATCTTCCACAGATGATGTTGCCATTTCAGAAGCTACATCTACCTTTTTTCCTTCGTATGCCAACACTTTTCTTGCACACGCTGCAAGCGTGTTTTCGCCCGCATTTGGTGTAAATCGACTAACCTCAAAATTGCGATACCAGGAAACTCGGTTGCCATCCTCCCATGCATAATTTTGCTCCGGAGAAATTACAACTCCTGACAATGTATCTGCAAGGTGAATCCCATCTCCTCCATTTTCAAAAATGCCCTTTTGTTCTCCAAGACCATACACATAATAATATTTTGTGTCTGTCTCCTTTTCAAACTCCAGCACATTCGAGGTTTCTAAAAGCATCTGCTGAGTCTTCATGGTTTTTGCCTTTTTATCTTTGATACCAGCAGCAAAAACAAAACGATATTGTGTCTGCTTTAAATCCGTCCAATAGGAATCCAGTTTCACCTTTTCATTCCCGGAAGTCTCATTGTTGGTAATGTAGTCCTCTGTAGTCTCCTTATAAACATTACCGTTCTTGATTCCCTGCTTCATAGTAATCTGATTGTTTCCAATGGTTACCCCTAAAATAAAAGTTCCTGCTTTCTGATATGTTTTCACAATCTTGTTATTCTCGTTTCTAATTTCCAAACGATTCATTCCTTGAACGTTGCTTCCTACCACATCTACTCCGGCATCTTCTGTTTTGGAAACACCATAAACAAAGTCACTTCCCATAAAGCCCAGAGGAATGACAATTTCCCCCGACTCCGTCGCAACAGTTCTTTTTTTATCTTCTGCAAAATCCCAGATTTCCGTTTCCGTCTTTCCGTCTTCTATCTTTTGATAAGCCAGCAGGCGCCCATCATCTGAAGTAACATATTGACTTTTTTGCAAACCTTCTATCAGCACCGTACGCTCTTTCTCTTTGAACGCCTGCTTCAACAAGGTACCATCCACCATTGTATATAGGACTTCCTGCTCTTGGTTATAAAATGCTAATTCATTTAGTTCTTTCTCAATTACAAGTCGGGATTCCGTGCTTGGAATAAAAGCCACTTCTTCTACCATATTTTTAGAAAAATGATAATAATAAATGGCAATTCCTGATTCTCCCTCATGATTACCCCGATTCATATAACCACATACCGAGAAAGTCATGCTTCCATCTTCACCCATAGACAGTAATTGAACGGAATGATTTGGAGTATGATTTCTCACATCCTCTTTTTCAGCCTCGGCAAAGCTGAATACAAGGGTAAATGCATCCTTCTCTTTGTTATAATTCCAAAGTGCATTTGCCTGAACAAATGCAACAATCGTGCCTTCCTCGTTCGCCTTGTATTTCAAATTTTTATCTGCAAGACCCAGAATGACACCTTTACTACTTAGTACCACATTCGTTGTGTCAAATATTTCTTCTAGTGTTCTGTCATATTCAAGGAGATAAATTCGCTCTGTTCCATAGGAAACTTTGAAAAATTCTTTTACGTTATATAACTCCTCTGCATTATTATCCCCCACACATTTCACTTGGTACCTCAACAGAACAGAAGTGTATGCGGTCTTACTCTCCTTGATTTCATAATGCAAATCGCCCACTAATTCCGGCTTCAAATCTCCCCACATAGAGTGCTGCAAATCCGAATGAATGGTCACATGCTGCAAAGTGGAATTATCTCCCGCAGAACTTGCTTCCATAACTTTCTTAACATCATCTTCATTCTCTTTTTTCAACATATTGTTGTGTAATTGTTGCACATAATCCAAACACTCTTGCAAATGATACTCATTGTCTTTGATGACCCTTGTGTAATAAAATAATGAAGTTTCTCCTTTTTTGAGAATCAGTTTCAGAACGGCTTCCTCTTCCTTTTGCAGAACATTTTTCAGCTTAATCTGAACTTCATTGCCTATTTTTTCCACAATATCCCGGTGTAACTGTTCTTTTCCGTCTAAAGAATACACTTCATATTGCAGTAAATCATACCCTTTTTCATTATTTGAAATTTTCACAGTCAGTTCTTCTTTTTCATCACAAACTGCAATGGTGTCCCGCATGGATGCCACATTCATTTCCTGCTTATGCCCAACTAAAAAATTTGCTTCTTTTTCACCTGTCACAAAAGAAATCGTCGGTAGTGTCGGCTCATCCATATCTGCCGTCATGTCTGCACTACCTCGATTTGTCCAATGGCCAAAGCCAATCAAAGCTAAAATAAATACAACTGCCAAAACCACAATCTTAATTGTTCGTTCTTTCATTTAATAATTTCCCCAATGTAGGCTTGATGTGGAAAAACTCCTCGCAAGCCTGAATGCTTTCTTGATTCTGTTTCTTCTTACCTGTTTTTACCGCACGAATTAATATATTCTTCGGTGTATGTTCCATGTCAATGAACTCTAATATCTGGGTGTCATACCCTTGACCTTCCAGATATTCCGCACGCATTGCATCCGTAATCAACGCCGCCATACGTTCTTTAATCAGACCATATTTAAAGATTGGAGCAAGTAATTCGCTCTGCATCTGCCCATTCAACTCATGTTGGCAGCAAGGTACTGAGAGAATAACTTTCGCATTCCAATCAACTGCTTTATCCAATGCAAAGTCGGTTGCCGTATCACAGGCGTGGAGTGTAACTACCATGTCCACGGCTTCCACTCCTGTATAGTCCGCAATATTCCCCTCTAAAAATTTCAATTTTTCATATCCATATTTTTCGCTCAATTCATTACAATGTCGAATCACATCTGTCTTCAAATCCAAGCCGATAATACGGACATCATAATTCTTTAGTTCGTGAAGATAATAATACATGGCAAAGGTCAGATAAGACTTGCCACAGCCAAAATCCAAAATGGTTATCTCTCTATTTCTATCCAGTTGTGGTAAAATATCCTCAACAAACTCTAAGAAGCGATTAATCTGACGGAACTTGTCAAACTTGGTACGAACGATTTTACCTTCCGAAGTCATTACCCCCAAATCCTGCAAGAATGGAACCTTCATTCCTTCCTGCAAAATGTACTTCTTGCTACGATTATGTGACAAATCAACTGATTTTACACAACCCGTCTGCTGTTTCTTCTGAATCGTTACTTTTCCCTTCTTGCTCACAAGGACAGCCGCTTTGAAGCCTTTTGTTTCCACTTGCATCTGTTTAAATAATTCCATGTAATCTGCAAGCTTCTCAATAGCTTCAATTGGTTCATAATTATGATGAAACGCCTGATTATTTTTATATTCTTCACATTGGAATAATAAAACATCTTTTTTCAGAATTGGACGCACCCTTACCTTAGTGATTCCATTTTTATCCTTTGCATTACTTAAAGTCGCTCCAAGAAAATCTATATTTAAACTTTGTTCCAATAATAATTTAATTTCTTGCATTTGTTACCCCTTTTTCTTATGGTCTACCTTATATATTACTCCTTTTTCATGAGAATGACTAGACTAAAAAAGCAGATATCGTTTTTCGATACCTGCTTGTATGTATTTGCTCTATTCATCTTCTTTAAATATTAAAATATCGCTTGGCGTACACTCTAAATACTTGCACATTCTTCCTAAAAGAGTCAAGTCAACACTTCTAACTTTGTTCTTGCAGTAGTTGTTCAACTGCGTCCTTTGCATACTGCAGTTCATGCACAATTTATTCTTGCTAACACCCTTCTCTTTTAACACTCTTTCCAAATCGATATATAATTTACACATATTCATCACCTATTCTTATTATAACTACGCTTATTATAAGAAAATATGTATTGAAATATAAGTTGCATAGTTATACACTATGTTATAGTACCAATGCGTTATAATACAACTGTGTCAGAATGGAGTTTTTTATTATGAAGAAGAAAATACAAATCATTAGCCTATGTTTACTCTTTATACTTGGATTTTTTTATCTCCAAGTTAGTCGTGAACCGACTATTAATAATATGATAACTAGCAGCAATCCAAATGGGTATGTTGCAAATCTCACCATTACAGCCAACAAACTTATTATATTTAATCAGAATAAACTGCAGAAGGATTTAATCAATCGTATCCAGAACAATGATTTTGAAAACATGCTGTTTTCGTATGATGTTATGGGCTACCCACGGGAGTGTACCGTCACTGTATACGCCAATAAGTTGACAAAAAAATTAGGCATACCTGCTTTTACCTTCAGGTATGCCTTGAATTAATGAACACTATGTACCTTGGATTTTTCCCCTTTGGATTGTGACACTTTTCTACATATAGAAACCGAACGGGTATACTCAGTAAGTTTTCTTGTATATAGAAATGTTGAAAAAGGGAAATCATACGAACTGTAAACCTAATTTTATGTTGTACTTCTGCATAAGCAGAGAAACAGCCGTATTGCTACGACTGTTTCTCTTAGTTATCTAAAGGAATGAGGGGCGATTGGGCTAGTTTTATAAGTTGTTATAACGTGTTAAACCCGCATGGAATGCGGGTTTATGTTTTGTGTGCTTGTTATAATTTGTTATAGGTTGTTACGGGAGTTGTCCTAAAGTTGTCCCAAGTTCAAGAATTTTCAGTTATTTGACATGGATTTTATTGGAAAAATTTTTTCTTTGATTCGAAACAATTTGCATTTTTCAACCTATCATAAATAGAAAAAAGCTCAAAAACAAGGCTTTTTCTATTAGTTATCTAAACACATGCGGAGCATCTGACTAGATTTTATTTGTTCTAACGTTTTAGACCCACATAAAATGCAGGTCTTTCGTATTTTATATTTCTCTCCAGATTACATATCTCCAATATATACATATGATTGTGGCGCATAAGATATACCTACATACTCTAAACTCACACCCTCACTATATCTTATTACATTCCCTATCTCATAGGCACTAGCGTGGCTTTGATTCAAAAAATATTTCAAATAAAAATCCTGTGTAATTCCTGCTTTATCACAGGTCAATTGCCATAAATCGTTTTTCTCCATTGTAATCTTGGATACAACTTCGGCTTCACCAACAATTTTTTTAGTAGGCGCTGTTTCATATATATATATTTTCTTAATGTCTTTCTTGGCTAGCTTTTTTCTAAACTCATACTTTTTTTCTCCATTTAATATTTTATCAACGTAGACAGGTAAAATTGGCAATAAAATATTCTCATTTTTTGAACGGTCGATAACTTTCAATTCACTTCCACATAGTTTCGCCAATTCTTTGGCATATTTTATTTCTTCACATTGGAATTTTTTTATATATTCTATATCCCAATCTATTCCATCTCTTTCTTTCATTCTTTTTTGAATTTCCTTTTCACTCGCTTTCAAAAAGTATATTGTGGAAAAATGAAAAGACAGGAAAACTTCTTGAGATATTCTCTCGATATGCCTATTTTTATTTATCAAACAAAGATGTGCATCCAAAATAAATTTTTTGTGTCGTTCTTTGAATTTATTAATCTCGGTTATCAATACTTTCTGTCTCTCATCAATTTGGAGGGATTTCTCTTGATTTGGCTTAATTATACTATCAATTATTTTACTTGCCGAAAAATAAGGTAATCCTAATTTTTTTTCTAAGAATTTACAATATCTCATTTTTCCCGAACCATGAATTCCACAAACTAAATACATATTTCTCCTTTTATCAAAATAAGCCGTCCCTATTTAGACAGCTTATCTTTTAATATCCCTTAATAATTTGTTCTCTTAATTGCTCTTGTCCCCACCATTGTTGTATACAACTATCTAGAAATATATTAAAATTTTTTTGACCAGAATTCAGGAATCCTTTTACAATATCCCCTAAATCGATTAATTCTTCTGAACTTAAAAAAATCTCTTTTTCTGGCAAAGTACCATTGTAAACTAACTCTGTATTAAACAAATGATAATAATGTTTTTGCTGTTCTTCTAAAACAAAACCATAATAGCTAAACAACGAGCGGAATTCATTATTTCTACTCTTATGTACCGTAATTAATGGCTTGTCACTTTGCAACCACTCCATACTCAATTCCATAAGTTCTTTACCTATTCCTCTGCGTTGAAACGCCTTTGCCACACGCAACGTACAAATTTTCTGTTCATCAATGTCCTTTTTTAGAATAGCTATGCCTGCCATTTGAAACTCAGATTGACAGATAATAATCTCTCTTGTTCTATCTAATTCAAGATTTGGCAAGAACAACTTATCATACCAAGACCAAAAGCCATTATATTCCCATGCTATTCTCTTTACGAAATTTCTTATTTCGTTATAATAAATCAGTCTCTTTTCTAAGGAAAGCTCAGAATATCGAATATAATAATTACCTTCTTTATATCTCATCATACACTCTCTCCTTTTCACCAAATAATTCATCATATTATTATATTAAAAAACACACAAAAAGACAATATTTTTATGTTATTTTTTCCCCATAATCCAACCAACAAAAAAAATACCTATTCCACCCAAAAACTGAATTGCCCATGTATATGTAGAAATGTTTGGCAAAGAACCAAACAGCGAAGAAAACGCATCACCTAAAACACCTAAAGCTATTGCCATAATAATGAATGACGCTATTGAAAGATACCTCATTTTTGAATAACTAATCTTTGCAAAACAAGAAAAATCTTTTATTTTTTTAGTATCATCTTTTTCCATTGATGCTTTCCAATGATATGCTAAAACATGACCTTTAGAAAAATCTATCGATGTATCTAAATAGTCATCCCACATGCCTTCTTCAAGTTCTCTACAACTCATATAGTAATTTGAAAATGATGTTAAATCATAAGAAGATGGCTCCATAACCAAAAAGTGAACTTTAGAAAATTCAGCCCAATGCTGTTCTTCTACAACCATCTTTGCTTGTAAACGTTCATCAATATTGCGTTTCTCGTTTATCTTAAAATCTAATATTCTTGTTCCCGAAAAGGCGCTTTCAAATGATTTATTAAGTGGCTCGCTATCGAAATAAATTTTGTCTTTTAAATCCACGTCTTTTATTCTGAATCTTATATACAAGTCATTAATACTATTTAGCGTTTCGTCTTTAATGACAAATTTATGAAATTTTGTAAAATCAAATATAATACTACTATTACCATTGATAATATCCAATTTATATGTATCATCAATAATTTCTCCCATTAAAAAGAGCAAAACTTTGGATTCATCAGAAAACGTTACACAAGTATAGCTATTTATTGTTGTAATTTCGCAATCATCATTAAATACGATTGTTGCATTGCTTTTTGTACTCATTTTTTTCGATAAATCGACTATATTTTCTTTTGATATTTCAAATGGACAGTTAAAAATTAAACTATCAACATTTTTATAATTCTTAATCTTGATTCCAATATCAATATAAGGATATTTCATCTTGTTATTTAGCCTTGGTATATCTTCTAAAAACCAAAAATTAATATGCAAGGAAAAGTCCACTTCACCAAATTGTGAAGATTCTTCCTGCATTCTTCTATTATACCACAATCCAAAACTCTGCATATTTACCATCCCATTTTCTGTTTATAACACTACTTTGTTTATAATAAGTATAGCACATTTATTAAATAAATCAAAAAAAATTTACAAATTTTAGTATCCCTCATCAAAACACGCTCTCCTAGTATATACACCAGCACCATAATTGCGTGCCTTAAGTACTAATCCCACCTCAATTATTATCTTAGAAACTATTAATCTTCATATTTTTTTCTTATTTAAATTATCTACTTTTGTCTCTTCCCAAATACTTGGAACGACCTTTTTAATAAATGCATATTTAGACAGTTGAGATATGGTCCATATGTTTTTTTAATACTTTTTATATCAAAAAGGATGTTACCTAAAAGCACAATGACCACAACATGACCAATTTGGTCAAGTTGTGGTCATAATAGTTTAACAACTCCATCTTCAGTGCACTTAGATCTTATGCAAAACATTCCAATACCCTGCTCTCCGCGAACCTTCCCGACTAATCATCTGTTTCTCACTCAAACTACTCAAGGTTCTTTTTATTGTGGCATCAGAGCAACTAAGTTTTTCAGCCAATACTTTTCGCGTCAACAAATTATCTTCACATAGCAACGATAATACTGCTTTCTCCATCTCATTAAGCTTAATTTTTTTTGGCTCATCTTTTGGGTCATCTTTTGGGTCATTTTGAACCAATAAATCTGGATGAATCGGTATTTCCACTGTCACAGCTCGTCTATCTTCATCCGTAAAGAATCTTGCTTTTGGAGAACCATTCAACCTCAATTCTTCTTGAATTGTTGGAATACCTGTAGACTTACCTTCCGACAAATCCAATTCTTTCAAAAACTCGCCTAATCGTTTATTGCGATAATACCTAGAAGAAAATCTCTCTCCCTTTTCTATTACACTTTGCGGAATAGAACGGTCTATCCCCGGATAACTGATAATACGAACAAGTTCCGGTTCAATTTCTATTATTATTGACTGATGAGACATATAATCTCTGTGATACAAAGCATTTACGACTGCCTCTTCCAATGCTTGATATGGATAGCTGAATCTACGAATTGCCTCCATTTGGTAATTCACTTTTGTAACTTTTTCAAAAATTACCAAATCCTGCAGTTTTTCCATTGTACGTTTAATCATCATTGGAACAGAACCTTTAATCGCCGGAATCTCTATAAAATTATTAGGATTTTTTATACTACCTTCCGGGAATTTTGTGATTTCCACCTGCGTATATGGGAAGAACTTGTCCAAATGTTCACAAAACATCATAAGCGCAACATTTGAAAGGTACTGATGTTCCGGTGGCCCCACTAACAATTGCATGTCATTTAATATTTCCATAACGCCACGTTTGTTAATCTGTTTCGCCAATTTACTTCTAGTCGTATTTAAATGATCTGTTAATAATGCAATGGAAATATCATTTTCCGTCGCTTCAAAATTTGGTCGTGTATCAAACGGAGCATAGTTTGTCATGTTTATTAATTCTCGTTCCTGCTCTACATTTGCTCGTACTGAACTAGATGCATAACGGATGTAATAATAGTGTTTCTTATCTTTCTTTGCTGTGACATGCTCTGGAGCTTTATATGGTCTTTGTATTCCCGGTGTTACCCACAACACCATTATGATTTTATTATCTACTTCCTCAATGATTACTTTGGGATAATAGGCAGGAATCATAGTGTTGTTATAACCCAGAATTTCTTTTTGAATTTTATCTATTTCATATTCATCTAAACCTTTTACCGGACGAACTGCTACACCATTATTTTCTTCAACACCAATCAAAATATATCCGCCACCAACATTGTCAAAATCATTGGCATATGCGCATACACTGTGATAAATGTCATCTGGATTCCATCCTTCTTTAAATTCAATTCTATCAGATTCGATTCTACGTTTATTTAGCAAATCCTCAACATTAATTTCTAATTCCATCGTACACCACTTTTCCTTTATTTCTAATTTTGATTGTAACTTTTTACAGACACCTTCTCAAAAATCTTCTCTTTATTGTCTTTATTATATACCATATTCTGTAATGTCTACAACGTAATTTTTAACAATTCCTTTTCTTTTAAAAATAATCGGAAACAAAATAGAAGGACAACATTCCGTCATCCTCCTACTAATTTTTCACAGTTTATTCTGCTATGGAAATGGGTTTTCGGTCTCCATTCCGACCATTGCTTTCTGTTTAAATTCTTTGTCCAACCTATAATTTATGCAAATTTGATTAGGAAACTGGTTCTTCAACATAGCATGCCGCACCTACCACGGCTTCTGTGTAAGAACCTCCCATATTCTCAAATGTTATTATTGCAACCGGTAATGCATATGCACAAATATATGTATCCTCGAATACATTGTCCAATGAGCCTAGATAGTACAACACATAATCATTGCCGTCGTAATCTACAACATGTACATATGTTATTTCACCATCTTCCGATTCTTCAATATCTATAACGTCTCCATTAACCGATATCAGTTTGTCTCCATATTTTGACATACTTTTTGTCAAATGTGCATGAGTTATTTCCCAGTCTACGAAATCACTGATGGCCCCCTGAATACTTTCATTCCCTGGAAAGAAATTTGAATGCTCTTTTATAAAATTAATTGATTTCTCTGAAATCACAAATTCTGGGTCTGCATTTTGAGCAATCCATTCGTACTTTTCTACTGCATCGCTCTTTTCTGTATTGGTTGTTTCTGTGCTTTCTGTTTTTATGTCGGAATTAGTATCATTTGTTTCACTGTCATCTTCACCACCAAACATGAGCATACTTCCTAAAACAATAATAACTACCCAAAACCACCACTTTTTAAAAATTGGTTTTTTTGCTTTTTTGTTTTTTCCATTGTCGCTGACGTTAATTATATTACTTTCTTTTACTGGTTCTCCACATTCGGGACAAACTGACCAATTTTCTTCCATTTGTTTACCACATTTTTTACAAAACATTTCTCTTCTCCTTTAGTATTATATTTTTAATGCTACTATATGGTAGCATATTCGAATAAGAAATGCAACTGTTTGGTAACATATTTTCGAGGTGATTACTATGCATTTTCAACGAATAGAAGATTTAAGAATCGACAATGATTATACCCAACAACAAGTTGCAGAGTTTCTCGGTTGTCAAAGAGAAGTGTATCGCAGATACGAAAAAGGAACTCGCCAAATTCCAATAGACTACCTTATCCTGCTTTCTCAACTTTATAATGTTAGCATCGATTATATTGTCAATTTAACGTCTCAAAAAGAAACATACCCTAGGGAATAATTCTATTTCCTATAAACAAAAACGGCATATCACCCTTTCTCCGATACCTACCTGTACATCGCAAGAAACGCACTTTGTATATACGTGCCTTCTTGTTAGGGTGAAATCCCCTAAAACCCCTTTTTTACATTACTTCTTATATTACTTTTAGGTTTTCATATAACTTTCTTTCATCACTTGTCACATCAGTATCAAAAAAAGTTACATTAACTTTTTTCGCGTTACAAAAGCAGTTACATGAATACTTACATGAACTTTTATAAAAGCTACATCACTTTTTACACTATTCTTACATCAACCTCACATCAATATCACATCACTTTTTGAAAAACACCATTTTATGGATACTATTTTCAAAAATACACCATCTCAGTCGCTTTTCATCTTCCCCAAAACACTGTATGCTTTTATTAGAACATATCGAAAGGGGAATTATGAACGAATGCAAAAACAGGCTTTAACAGTTAACGAGGCAGCAGAATATTCTGGCATTGGTCGCAACACTCTCCGTGCTTTGATAGGGCATGGTAAGATTCCAGTGATTCAGATAGGCAATAAAACCATTATCCGCACAGAAACACTTGATCTGTTTCTCGTAGCAAACGAAGGAAAAAATCTAAAAAACAAGCATGAAGTAATTGCAGTATAAACATCTCGCAAGGTATAATACAGGTAAACTAGACCAACGTCCCTTGCAGTGAGAAAGGAGAAATTTGAATGGGAAAAGATTTGCAAGGGAAAATATTACCTGGTGGCATTACGCAACGAAAAACCGGAATCTATCGTGGTCGTTTGAAAAACAACGGCGAAACATATACTCGCGATAATGCCAACTTAAAAGAATGGGTACAAGAATTAGAAGATTTATATGAAGCAATTATTTAAAATAAACTGCAAAATTCCTTTAGAAAAGTTGTCCCGAGGACCAAAAAGGGCGAAAAAAGTTGTCCCAAAGTTGTCCCAAACAGGCTTGAATGCAAAAAAAGCCTTGACAATCAAGGCTTTCTTGCTTAGTTATCTAAAGGAATGAGATTAAAGTGTCCCCTCGGCATACCCGAGGGTCTTACTTTATGAGGGGGTGATAGTTGTGTTTCAACTATCTGAATTCATTATAGAAACATTTTGTGTTCAAATTATGTGTGCTTTCTAAAAAGAATAGAAACTTTATTAACTTCGATTTAAGAATTAATTTCTTTTATCTAACCAACTCAACAAATCCAGATACACCTGTTCTTTATCTAGTTCATTCAAGATTTCGTGTCGGTCATCTTTGTATAATTTTATTTCAACATCCTTCATTCCACATTTCTGATATCTTTTGTATACGTTTTCCACAGCTTTGCCACAATTGCCCACAGGGTCTTTCTCTCCTGCAACGAAGAAAATAGGAAGTTCCTTTGGAACAGCGCCTGCCTTCTCTTGCTTATTCATTCTTGCCATGCCAGAGAACATATGATAATAAGCATTTACGGTAAACATATATCCACTAAGCGAGTCCTTCTTATAATTCTCTACATTGACACGATTTCTGGACAGCCAGCTTTCTCCCTCGCCTTTTACTTGCTTATCATATCCGCCTACTGCCATACTATCTACTAATTTGCTTCTGTACGCCCAACCTTTTAAAACTGCTACTATTTTACAAACCAACTTCCCTGCGCCAAGCACCAAGTCCGGTTGGTCTCCCGTTCCCATAATTATGGCACCGGCAAGACCGTCACCGTATACACCTATATATTGACGTACCAAGAACGAGCCCATACTATGCCCCATTATGAAATACGGAATGTGAGGGTATTTTTCCTGTGTGTCTTTTCTTAACTGATGAATATCTGACACCACATATTTATTTCCGTGTTTCTCATGGAAGAAACCCAGTTTATCTGCGCTGGCAACCGATTTCCCATGTCCCAAATGGTCATGTCCCACCACGTAATAACCATGCCCAGCAAGGAACGTGGCGAAATCATGATATCGCTCGATATGTTCTACCATCCCATGACACATTTGAAGAACAGCCTTCGGCTCGCCCTCCGGCATCCATTCATTTGCATGGATTTGATTTATTCCATCACTGGACGGGAAATAAAATTCGTTTTTCATAAAATTACACATCCTTTCTCTTTGTTAAAACATCAAAATAGGACGGTAACTTGTCGTTCCGTCCTACTTTCTTTATCTTTCGTCAATTCTTGTATACTCTCTGTATGGTGCAAGCGGCATATAAGCCGGACGAATAATCTTATCTACATTCTTAAGTTCTTCTAATCTATGAGCACTCCATCCTACGATACGCGCTGCCGCAAAAAGCGGTGTGTAAAGTTCCTTTGGAATACCAAGCATGTTGTAAACCAATCCGCTGTAGAAGTCCACATTGGCATTAACACCTTTATACATTTTTCTCTTCTGTGCAATCACTTCCGGTGCCATATGCTCTACCATTTCGTAGAGTGCATACTCATCTTCGCATCCTTTTTCCACTGCAAGTTGTTTTACGAAGCCTTTGAAAATCTCAGCTCTTGGGTCAGAAATGGAATAAATCGCATGACCCATACCATAGATAAGACCCTTCTGGTCAAATGCTTTCTTGTCAAGCAAATCATTCAGGTACTGACGTACTGCATCCTCATCTGCCCAATCCTTCACATGCTCTTTCATATCTTCAAACATCTGTGTAACCTTGATGTTAGCACCACCATGTTTTGGTCCTTTTAAGGATGACATAGCCGCTGCAATCGTCGAATATGTATCTGTTCCTGAAGATGTTACAACGTGAGTTGTAAAGGTAGAGTTATTTCCACCGCCGTGGTCCATGTGAAGCACAAGTGCCATATCCAAAATCTTTGCTTCAAGCGGTGTATATTGTCTATCCTCACGAAGCATCATCAAGATATTTTCTGCCATAGATTTATTCGGGTCAGGTGCATAGATAAATAAGTCCTCACCCTTCTTATAATTATATGCATGATATCCATATACCATAAGCATCGGGAATTGGCTAATCAAATTCAAGCTCTGGCGAAGTACGTTTGGAATGGATGTATCATCTGCTTTTTCATCATATGCATAAAGAGTCAGGATGGAACGAGATAAACTGTTCATCATATCCGGGCTCGGTGCTTTCATGATTACGTCTCGAACAAAATATTTTGGAAGAGCTCTTCTTTCTGCAAGCATATCCGCGAACACTTTCAATTCACCGTCATTCGGAAGTTCACCAAACAACAGAAGGTAAGCAATTTCTTCAAAACCGAAATGCCCATCGTCCAAAAAGCCGTTAACCAAATCTTTAATATTGTAACCTCTATAATATAAATTTCCCGGAATTGGAATACGAACTCCATTTTCCTCTCTTGATGCACATACGTCGGAAATATTGGTAAGTCCGGCAAGTACACCGCGACCATCTAAGTCACGTAGTCCTCTTTTTACGTTGTGCTGTACATATAATTCTCTGTCAATTGCATTGCTTCTCTCACACAGATCTGCGAGATACAAAATCTCAGGAGTAATCTCAAATAATGCTGTATCTAATTTACTATTTTGCATACGCCGTCTCCTTTCTTCTCTTGTCTTTACCTAATTTTGATTTATTATACTAAAGTTTCCACTTAATTACAATGAAAAGTTTGCAAAAAGCGGGGCCCTTTTTATGGAACCCCGCTTCATCTAATTATTCAGTTTTATTATCATTCATTTCTTCTTCGTTTTTCATTGATGAGTAAGATGCCACAAACCATTAGTGATCCAAATGCAAGTGTTGACCACATTCCCACTGATGCACCATCGCCTGTCTTTGGCGCGCTAGTTGGAACATATTCAGAAGTAACTTCATTAGAATCTTGTGGTGTATCTGGGTCAGTCGGATCGTTTTCATGTGTTACCTGTGCCACATTGACAATCTTTGTCTCCTTTGCATTTTCGTTTACACTTACTGTGAAACTAACTTCCATACTTTCGCCAGGTTTCACTTCATCAACTGTCCATGTGATGATACCATCTTTCAAAGTGCCCTTATTAGAAATACTGCTTTCATCAATGGTTACACCTGCTGGAACCTTATCTGTAATTGTCACACCTGTTGCTGCCAAGTTTCCATTATTTGTAACGATAATAGAGTATGTCACTTTGTCACCAGTCTTTACTTGAAGTACTGATGTCACAGTTTCTCCACCATTTAAAGTTTGCTTCTTGAGAATTTCAAGTTCTGGTACTAATACTTTCGTTTCAACGGTGTCCGTTTCAACTGAAATTTCCGGATTGTTTCCAATCTGAATAGTAGCTACATTGTCAATTACTTCAACTGCCTTTTCGTTCACAATTGCTTTGAAGCTTACTTCTCCATCTGCAAATGCTGCCACGCTGTCAATCACCCAAGTAACTGTATGCGCTTTTTCATCGTAAACACCAGCATCCGTAACACTACCTTCTACATAAGTCAGCCCCTCTGCAAGTTTATCTACAATCGTAACAGTTGCTACTTCTTGCTCTGTATTCTTGTACTGAATTGTGTATGTTAACTCTTCACCAATCTTTGCCTCTGCTTTATCTACTTCCTTATCAAATGTGTAGTTTGTAACCGCGTTTGTATCATATTCATTATTACCTACTACAACATGAGCTTTGTTTTCAATATCTGCTTTGCCTTCGTCAACTTTTACATCAAATGTTACAACAACTACTTCACCAGCTTTTACTTCATCAAACTTCCAAGTGAGCGTTCCGTTTTCGAATGAAACAAAACCTTCTTCTGATGCGCTTTCATCCACATAAGTCGTTCCTGCTGGAATCTTATCTGTGACAACCAAATCCGTTTGCGTTTGATTTGTAAAGTTTGTGTAATCGATTTCGTATGTCAGTACATCGCCGGCTTTTACTGCAGTACCATCAATGCTGATACCTGCATTATCTTTTGCATATACATCCTTCTGTACTGGGTCTTGTGGAACAAATACGTTGGAGAATACCAAACTATTTACACTTCGCCCGTTAATTGCATATGTTGCATGGTAGCTTAAATATCCACCTCGGTCATATACAACTACCGTAACTTGATACTCGTTTTTATCGTAAACAATATCAATTGCCGGATTCGATGAATCCTCTTTCACCACGAAGTAATAAGTATCTGCTTTTTCGATTTCATGCGTAAATGCAATTTTACCTTCTGCATTATTGTGTGCAGTCTCTATTGGTGTTGTTCCATAGTTAAAATCGCTATCTGCTTCAAACAATTGGAATGTAAATTCATTATTTGTCAAATGACGATTTTCCAAAAGCTTTACTGCTTCCAGAGAGATGGTTACAGAAGTTGGTTTGTATTCATTTCTAAATACAATTTCTCGATCTGTAATGTTCTCACTGTCAGTTCCATCCATTTCACTGATTCCCGTAATGTCTGCAACTAATTGACCTACCAAGTTATCTGTTACTTGAACAGTCACTTCAAATGAACTGTCGTCATAAGTATAACCTGTTTTTCCTACATTCACTTCTGTCACAGTATAAACATGAGTTCCTGCTTCTTTGTAAGTGATTTCAGGGAAGGTTATTGTTCCTGTTGCACTGCTCCATGTTCTGGAAATTTCTGTATTTCCTTCTTTTAGAACGAATTCAAACATATTGTGTTCCAGTGCTTTTCCTGTTAAAGCTTTTGTTCCTGTAATGACAATACCTGTCGGAGCAGCATTGTACTCATTTACAAATTCTACTGTATTAGCAGCACCCGTACCTACCTTTACGATAGATATGTCACTGTCAGCAATTGCAAGGCCTCCATTGTTATTATCTTTAGCAACAACTGTTACATGATATTTTGTTATATCATATGTTACACCAGGAATATTGCCTTGTAACTCTTCAATTACATAATAGTGTACGCCTGCAGTTTTTACAGAATCTGTTAAAACAAATGTTTTGCCATCATTTTCTTCGGAACTAACTACTTTTCCTTTCGAAATGTCAAAGTCAGAACCTGTTTCGTACATCTTAAATGTATATTTGTCAGTACCGATATCGCGACCTGTTAATGTTTTTGTACCGGAGATAGACAATGGTGCCGGAGTGAGTTCGTATTTATTTGTAAATGTTGCAACTGGGTCAGTTGTATCGCCATCAATTGATAGACTAACAAGTTTAAGTGCATTTCCATTGATTCCGATTTCCACTTTTACTGTGTATGTCTTATCGGTGTATGTCATACCCTTTTTGTTACCAGCAATTTCTTTCAATGTATATGTCTTTTCCACATTTCCTGCAGGGTTCTTTGTCTGTCCATTGAACCATGTGCTAGTATATGACATATAGATAGTTGCATCGCCGTTGGCATTCGTTGTCGCAATTTCTCCTACCCGAGTAGTCCCTTCGTATAAACCAAATTGGAAGCCAGATGGTAAAAGGTTTACACCAGTATTGTTTTCAAGTGTCTTCTTGATTGGAATGTGTACTACCAATCCTTCTGTTACTACATAAGTATTTGTAAATGTTAAATCTACATTTTCCTTATCAGCTACTGCTGTATTATTCACAAGGATTTGATCCACTTCCAATGAACCATCCATGTCTTTATCTGTAACTACAACTACAAAATACACTGCTGTGTCACTTACAATACCTTCTTCTAGATTTCCTTCGTCTTCATGAATGCGGAATAAATATCTTCCAACTTCCTTTAATGACTCTTCCGGAATCTGAACTGTAAATGTAGAGTCTGTTCCGTTAGCGACTGCAGCTGTCGTTGTAACTCTTTCCCAAGTCGTACCTACTAATTTTTCAAGATAGAACTTGTATTCACGGCTTCCCCAAGAAACATCCTGACCATTTACATCTTTTAATGTCTTCGTAACATTAATATCGATGTCCGCTGTTGGAGCAAATCTTGTTGGGTTGTAGGCGTTAACAAGGTCAACCTCTGCGCCTGCGCCGGAAATTGTGCCTCGTCTGTCCGCATCAGCTGTCACAAGTGTAAATCCTGTTGGAAGATTCACTTCTGCTACTGAATATGTTGTTCCCTCCAATAGCTTCAGAATCGAAACAGATTCGTCATGTGCCAATTGGAATGTAATCTTTCCATTAGTAACAGTCTTTGTTCCTACAGATGTCTCTACTCGCGTACCGTTTGCAAGGCCTAATGTTACTTCTACATTAAACTTTTTATCTGCTGGAATCGTATAATCTGTTC